>CAZLIO010000184.1:0-6916 GCA_964559025.1 uncultured Pirellulales bacterium
GCCATACTCCGGCAGAGGAGCAGAACGTACATGCGAACGGACAGCCGCGTCCGGTCATTATCAATCCCATATCTTCCGAGGTATATGTGTTTCTATTTATAAGAAGGTCTTTTGCGGGATAAGGTATTTGGTCTAAATCCTGAATAAATTCGGCATCAGGATTATGATAAATTTGTCCGTTAATCTTAAAACTAAGCCCGCTTATGTTATTATAAGTTTTTTTGTTTTCGACAGCATCAATTAGCTGCGAGAAGCATGCTTCACCTTCTCCCCTCACGGCGTAATCAACGAATGGGCTTATCCTTAACGATTCATCGGCCTTGACGGATGGATGTGGGCCACCAACTACCACAGGAACATTATTAAATAAGGTCTTTACAATCTCGGCCACTCTAAAAGCGGCAGCGGCTTTGGTTGTAAAAACATTTATGCCGACCAAGCCGGGTTTGACTTCATTTAAAGTATCGCGCAGCTCATTCCATATCGGATGAGACAAATTGTTGATGCATTTAATATATTCAGGATATTTACTCTCAAGGTCGGAATAGTCCATCTGGCAGGCCTTGTCTACATTGGCGTCCGCATCGTATATAAGGACTTGATGGCCTTTATCACGCAATACAGCCGCTAAATAAGCAAGCCCCAAAGGAAAATAGCGATTATAGTATTTGATAAACCTGTAAAACGGTGGGTCAATTAAAAGAACTTTCATTATTGTTGTCTATCCTTGACAGCATTTATAAGAATCAAGGGCAATATGCACAAACATTGCGAGTAAAATTATTCTATTTACAGCAGGAAATTCAACCTATTACTCCTGGATATTGAGCAAGGGAAATATATAATAATACGGAATTTGCTGATTTTGCGATTTGTAAAATGCCCGTTTGTAAGGAGTAACAACAATGTCGTTCCCTCTGCGGAATCTTTTGGAAAATTCCAAGCGGGCACTTCGTTTAATCCGAATCATCAACTTTAATCCAAGATACAGTTTTGGACCTCTTTCAATCGAGGTGTGTTTAACCACAGCGTGTAATTTTAGATGCTACTTTTGCAATGCTCACTCTCAGCTCAAGGAAAAGTGCTCGCAGGTACATTCGCTTTCAGATGAGGCTATCGATTGTTTACTGGAAGATGTGCATTTGTTGAAAATTCCAGAAATTCGTTTTTCTGGTGACGGAGAACCTTTCCTTCATAAGCGTTTCCTTGAAATTTTGGACGTGTGCCGGAAATGCAAGGTCAAGATCGTTACTAATGGAAGCAAGCTCGAACAAGTTTCAGCATCCATATTCGCCAATATTCATAAGCTTACAATCAGCCTGAACTCCATCGACAGTAAGACTCATCAGTTGATCCACGGCTACAGCGGTGATAGCAAACTACCACATATTCTTGAAAATATTGAACATTTACTCACTCTGCCACGGGCAAAGCAAAAGCTCCAGATTAATTATGTCGTTACCAAGGACAACGTGGAAGAGTTAGAATCTTTATTTCAATTGAGTCATAAATGGGACGTTTTTTTTGCGGCACGACCAGTATGGATTGGGTTTGACGAACTTCAACCGAAAGGATTAACCGCCCACCAGATGCGCAGCGTCCAGGAAAAAATCAGACGAATATCACAAGAACCGTCTCTATCACCAAACGCCATTGCCTCTCTAAAATACAGCCGGCATTACTTTCAAACAGGTGAAGCATACAAACCACGAAATCATCTTTTACCATGTTATGCGGGTTTCTATGGTGCCTACTTAGGAAGTAACGGAGACTATCTAATCTGTTGCTCCTGTAAAGAACCGTTGGGAAACATCAGTCAACAGCGTCTTGCCGAGCTATGGAGAAGCAGCCAACTTCAGGAACGTCTTTGTGCCGCTTCTCTGATGCACGAAAACAACACAATGATCTGTTCGGCATGTCTTCACTGCCCGGATGTTGAGATTTACTCAGTGCATTTTCATCGGTTCTTCTCACGAATACCAGGGCAAATGTTTCTTCTGCGACATCGTTATCAGAAATACAGAAATAATCGGCAATAAATAGGGTAACACACTTTTGCCGTTAATGAACAGGTTGCTGCGAATCATTCTGGGAGTTACTCCGGTAGAGGTCCTTGTGTGAGAGTATTTGCGAAGCGGCCCGGCTAACACTAAAGGTCTTTTCCAGTACAGCCCGGGCATTGTTGCCCATCTTCCGTCGAAGGTCAACATCTGCGGCCAGCCGCTCAGCATAGGCACAAAATATGTTGTGCTCTCCAGCCAAACAGATGAGACCGGCATTTGAGTCCTCTATGAGTTGTTTCAAGTCATTGCCGGGGTTGATGCATGCCAGTATCGGCATAGAAAAGTACATATACCCGAGCATCTTGCCCGGGAAATTATGGGTTTTCAACTGGCGGTCTAAAGAAATCAATCCTATGTCAAACTGCGAGAGCATACCCAGATACTCCTCCTGGGCTACGGCTGGATGGATTGTGATATTACTCATCTGTTTTTCTTTAATCATGGCTTTCAGACGCGGCACTTCACTGCCATCCCCTACAAGAAGGAAATGTACGTTAGAGCGTTCACGCATATTTTCAGCCAGGCGAACGATATTATCCATATCCTGAGCAACACCGATATTCCCACCGTAGAAAAAAACCACTTTGTCCTGCAGGCCCAGTTTCTGTCGGTCGTTTCGTCGGATGATCTTTTTTTCGTTAACCGTTGTCCAGTTATACAAGACCTCCAAATTGTACTTATCTGCAAGCCCCTGTTCTGAGAAATATTTCAGATTTTCCGGTGACTGTACTGCGATAATGTCGGCTGCTGCGTAATGCTGTCGCTCCTTTAGCCGAAAAAGCCGGCATATCAGCCCCTCCTTCATTTCACCAGTGTCGATAGCCCATTGAGGGAAGATATCCCGCTGAATCAGGTAGGCCTTGCAGCTCCACAGCTTTTTGAGCTTTTTAATCAGAGATGCAAAGAAGATACTTGGAGCGTACAATACAATTAAGTCACACCGGTTTGATTTAAAGAAAGCTTTGCCTGCTTTCCAAATAATCGACGACAATCTTATTTCATTTATAGCTCTGGTTATCCTTTCGGCCCCTTTGATGGGGCAGGTTCGAATCCTTAGAACTGTCAGACCCTGCTCTACAGTGACTTGGCTGGGCGCAGTCAAAGCATCATCTGGAGCCGTAATAATTACATCGTGCCCCTGATTGTGAAATTCCACCGCCAAGTCGTGAACCAACTTTGCGCTGGATTTCTTGCAGGGAAGGTAACAGTCAACAATGATTAATATCCTCATAGACAGCAAACTGTATTCATGCAGCTCAGCTACACATGCTTATGCCAGACGGTTCGATTGACATAATCGGTATAACTGATAATAATGCGAACAACTTTTTTCGAGACGTTTTCGCTTTCGTAGTCACTCACCAGTCGAAAGGCTCGTCCATTATGAACAAACTGTTTTGTCACGACTTCAATGGACTGCAAAACGCGCTCGCTCTTAAGCCCACACATAATAACGGTTCCCTCGTCCATTCCCTCCGGGCGTTCATGTGCCTGGCGGATAGTCACAGCAGGAAAATTCATTATTGAAGATTCCTCAGTTATTGTACCGCTGTCGCTGACGACACAAAAGGCATTGGTTTGAAGGCAAACATAATCCAGAAAGCCCCAGGGCTTAAGAAAGCGTATTCGTTCGTCCAGCTCACAAGAGGTTTGCGGCGATTCGAGGCGTTTGCG
This sequence comes from uncultured Pirellulales bacterium, assembly GCA_964559025.1. Lineage (GTDB taxonomy): Bacteria > Planctomycetota > Phycisphaerae > Sedimentisphaerales > Anaerobacaceae > NIOZ-UU13. The sequence continues at coordinate 3,738 of CAZLIO010000184.1, forward strand.
TGTTCTCGGGTGCGTGGAAACAATCACAGGCATATCGTAAGTCTCTGCAATTGTATTGAGAGAGTGCAGCAGATCGCGAAAATTGGTATCTGAATCGACGTTCTCCTCACGATGAGCGCTGACGACAAAATACTTGGTGGGGCGCAGCTTAAGCTGCTTCAGTATGTCCGAGGCTTCGATATCGGCTTTGTAATACTCCAGGATTTCCTTCATCGGAGAGCCGGTTTTTATAATTGTTTCAGGCCGGAGCCCTTCGGCGAGAAGATACCTTCGAGCATGTTCGGTATATGGCAAATTGATGTCGCTGGTGTGATCAACGATTTTGCGGTTGATCTCTTCCGGCACCCTTTGATCGAAGCATCGGTTACCCGCCTCCATATGAAAAATTGGTATTTTTCTTCTTTTTGCAGAGATAGCAGAAAGACAGCTATTGGTATCGCCCAACAGCAGCAGGGCATGGGGGTTTTCCTTTGCCATCACGTCATCAGACTTTGCTATTACGTTGCCAATAGTTTCAGCCGTCGTACTACCTGCAACCCCAAGAAAATAATCCGGTTTTTTTATTTTGAGCTGTTCGAAGAAAATCTGATTAAGCTCATAATCATGGTTTTGGCCTGTATGCACCAAGATATGCTGAACGTGGCACTGTAGCTCGGCAATGACCCTGCTAAGCTTTATGACCTCAGGGCGTGTGCCGACGATAGTCATAACTTTCATTTTCTTTGATGATCGGGTGTTTTTGCTCATCTCAACAACTCTTCTGCTTCAGCCAGTTCCGCTATGGGCACGATCAGGTCGTGTTTGGTCATAAGTTCAATCGTGCCTTCCAGATCAAGAATATTATCTGCGCTGCTGAACTCGTTGTCCAAAGGACTTGGTTCTTCTCTATTTACATTTCGCAACTCAGGGAGCATAGGCAAGATTACGTAGTAATCTCCACGTTTTATGACATGATGGCATTCTTCCTCACTGACAAGAATCTCGTGCATTTTCTCGCCCGGTCTGATACCGATAATCTCAGTTTCGATCTTCCGTGAACCTATAAGGGCCTTAGCAATATTTTCAACTGTGGCCGAGTCTACTATTGGAACATAGATTTCCCCTGCCTTGCCCTCTGAAATCACCGCAAAGATGGTATCAACCGCCTGGTCGATACTGAGAAGAAATCTTGTCATACTTGCATCTGTTATTGTAACAGCCCCCCCCGCTTTTATCTGCTCGTGAAAAAGTGGAATCACCGACCCTCTTGATGCCGGACAATTCCATAACCAAAACAGTTGCATCTTGTCTTGAGGTTCAAAACGTTAGCTGATACGAAGATTCTCTCCTGAATCGCTTTGCTCATGCCCATAACATTAACGGGCTTGCAGGCCTTATCTGTACTGATTCCGATTACTGTTTCTACAGAATAGCCGTTTTCTCGGATTGCGCGAACAATATTCATCGGCCCCAGGCAGTTTGTCTGGAGCGCCTGTTCCGGAAAGTACTCACAAAGGGGCACCTGCTTTAGCGCCGCTGCGTTAATAATAATATCTGCGTCTTTGACCGCAGAGCAAACATCCGCATAATTTCGTACATTTCCAATACGAAACTCGAGCAGTTGTCTAAAATTGTTATAGATGACCTCATCGGTTGTCGCTTTCCTGTGCATATATGAGACCCGCATTGCCTGCTGCTTTGCTTCGTCCCTCGACATAACGATGATTTTGCCTGGCTTGCCCAGCTCGTCCGTGAGAATTCTGCGCACCAACACCTTACCAAGGGAACCCGTTCCTCCGATCACCAGAATACTTTTACCTTCAAAAATCATTTAATGCTCCTTAGGAAATGTTGTTGGAGTTTGCCAGTTCTAATCGTGCTTTCTCATACTGTCATAATCTGTTGGGTCTTTATACAACTGACAGATCATTTCTTCCCAACACGGTGCGATATAACCGGTTGTCTGCACAAATCTATCCATGTTTAAACTGAGGTCACAGCAAAAATCCTCGTCCCGAGTGATATTCACATTTAATCCAAAGGTGTCCTTTATCAAACACAGCAGATTATACTTAGTGATAGGCTTGCTTGCAACCTGATAAACCCCACAGATATGCGGGTGGTCCTTTATAATCATAGCCATAATTCTTGCCATTTCAATGGTAGTAGAACCGGAATAAATAGCCTTTGCAAATCCCCTGACCGTCTTTCCCTGCTGTGCCAGGAACCATTCAAGCAATCCATGAGTGGGTATGGTTAACTCTCGGCCAATGAAGGAGGTGCGCAGCGTCACGGCCGCTGTTTCTTCGGCAGTCGTCTCGCCCAGGAATTTGGACTTTCCATAAAGGTCACGGGCGTCAGAGAAATCGTTTTCACAGTAACCGCCGCGAGTACCGTCAAAGACACAATCGGTACTGATTGAAATCAATCTTGTCCCAATCTCGGCACTAAGGGTCGCCAGCTTGTGAGGAAGATATGAGTTAATAGCGACTGACAGAAATGCATTATTCGCCTCCTTCAACTGCTTGACAATTCCAATACAATTGATAATGACATCAGGAGCTACATTCCGAATTGTCTTTTCCAATTTCTCATTATCGAGCACATCAACGCCGCCAATCAGCGTCACATTTCTGAAGATTTTGGGAAACTTATCATAAAATCCTGCGTCTTTTTTAACGGTACCGACAATCTCATGTTCCAAGAGGCACTGACACAACTTATGCCCTAACATACCTCCGGCCCCCAAAACAAGCACTCTGCTCATAATCTCCCCATTTCCCGAAGTGTAATCATTATGCCCCTTAAATGCCTGAACAGACTTTCTTGATTTTGAACCTTTCAACTATATTGAATCCCATAATGTCTTCGCCATAATTCAAAGATTACCAGTGTAAACAATCGCTGGGAGTTCAAAAAGCCACGGCGCTGATAGTCTATCAATTGGCGAATGACGGTCTGGTCGAACAAATTGCTGTCGGCCTCTCGCAGCACCTGCTCGAAATAAGTACCCCAGCTCCCCTTGAACCATTGGTGCAAAGGCATGGTAAATCCCTGTTTGCGTTTCAGGTCTAATTGTTTAGGTAGTGGCCCGCCTGGGAGAGATCGATGATTGACAGTCGCCGATGGGCCAACCCGACTCGGTCTTTAGGTTCAAACCAAAGCCCGGCATCATCCGGCCCTCGATGACACATAGTGTC
>CAZLIO010000185.1:0-6893 GCA_964559025.1 uncultured Pirellulales bacterium
CCTCCGTCCGGTCAGGTTAAGAAAAACGTCCTCAAGATCGGCCGTTTGAACTTTCAGCGAGCTAAAACGCACCCCGCTGCGGTTAAGCATCGCCAGAGACTCCATCGGCTGGCTGGTCGCGAACCTGATTTTCGTCTCTTCAAACTGCACATTCTTATCTTCAATAAATGGCTTTATTTTATCAAAGTCTGACATTTTTTCCTCAATTTCGGCCTCAATATGGGATGGGCCTCCATGCTTGACAATAAGATTCTCGACGCTGTCCATATCCAAAATCCTGCCATGGTCGAGAATCGCCACCCTGTCGCAAAGACGCTGGGCTTCCTCCATATAGTGAGTTGTATAGATGATCGTCCTGCCCTGTTTTTTCATATCCTCGATTGTATCGAATATCAAATTTCGAGACTGCGGATCTACTCCAACCGTAGGCTCATCAAGCAATAAAATCGGCGGCTCGTGCAAAAAAGAGCATACCATATTAAGCCGGCGTTTCATCCCACCGCTGTATTTCGAGACTCGCCCCTTGCTTCGCTTTCTCAGCCCTGCTATATCGAGGCATCTCCTGAGGCGCTCTTTTAACTGTTTTCCCCCAAGTCCATATATCCTGCCAAAGAAACGCAGATTCTCTTCCGCAGAAAGCTCCTCATATATCGCCAATGCCTGCGGAACCACACCCAAAGACAAACGAACCTCAACCAGACTCGGGTCTCTCTTTCCATCAAGTTCCACCTCTCCGCCGTCCGGCTTCAAAAGCCCGCAGAGCACTTGAATTGTGGTCGTCTTACCCGCTCCGTTGGGCCCCAACAGCCCAAAGGTTTCCCCCCTTTCCACCTCGAAGCTCACATCGTCCAGCGCAACAATGTCCCCATATCGCTTCTTTAGATTTGCAGCTTTAATCATGCGAACCTGTCCCACGAATGAGGACTCAGCCCACTCGTTTACTATTTTGCAAGTTCCCTTCCCCTGTCGCGCGCCCTGGTAATAGCAGCCGATATCAGCTCACTAATCCTGCCTTCCGCAAATACCTTAAGCGCCGCTTCGGTTGTTCCGCCGGGCGAGGTAACCTTCCGCCGAAGCTCAGCGGGGCTTTCACCATTCTTGTCCGCCGCGACCGCAAGCAGACCGGCCCCCTTAGCGGTCTGCAGAACCAGGTCTTTCGCTACATCTTCAGGCAGCCCCAATTCTACACCTGCCTTTATCATTTCCTCCATCAAAAGAAAATAATAAGCAGGCCCGCTGCCGCTCACCGCCGTTACCGCGTCAATCAAATCTTCATCCTCAACAACCACGGCCTTGCCCACCGCTGAAAAAATGGCCATGGCCTTGTTCAGCATCGGTTTTGCCTTATCATTGGCGAACAATGCGCTGGCCCCCTCGCCAATCAGGGCCGGTGTATTGGGCATAACGCGCACTACTGCAATATCACCTAAGACGGCGGTAATATTAGCGACCTTTATACCTGCCGCGATGGATATGAAGAGCTTCACGGCACTGATAGACCCTGTTATACTCTCTAACGCCTCGGTCATATTTTGCGGCTTAACACTTAAGACGACCGTCTCAACCTTCGCGGCCAGCTCACTGTTTTCTTCGCAGACAATAACATTATACTTTTCAGCAAGGAATTTAAGCCGCTCGGCCCGAATATCACTTACGAAGACATTTTCAGGCTCATAAACCTCGGCCGCTATCACGCCCTTTATCAAAGCCTCCGCCATGTTCCCGCTGCCGACAAAACCTATCGTATCCACTTCTTTCTCCTTGTTAGACTTAACCTGAGAGCTTATAATCTTACGAGTATTTTTCTGTGGTAAATATAAAACTATCTCTCCTCTGTCATCCTGAGCGGAGCGCAGCGGAGTCGAAGGAACTCAATACGTTTATGAGACTAAAATTCTATCGTGTATTTTTATTTGTTAAATATAAAGATAGTTACGGAGAATAGCAATGCAAAAAGAAACTGAATATTCCGATGCAATTAAAACCAAATACCCCGAACAGGTGGTAATAGCCGTCGCAAAGGACAAAAACGGCAAAGCCAATCCTATCACTTTAGGCTGGACAATGATTGTATCAGGGGCACCGCCGATGATGGCAATAGCCGTTGCAAAGACGCACTATTCGATAGAAGCCATCACGCACTCAAAATCCTTTACGATTGCATTTCCATCTTCAGAGATGGCTGAGGCGGCTTTATTCTTCGGCTCAAAGTCCGGCCGAGACACCGACAAATTCGCCGAGTTCGACTGCAGAACCGAACAAGCAAAATCCATCGATTCGGTCCTGCTGACCGATGCTGTCGCCAATTTCGAATGCACATTGGAATCGCAGATGCCCGCCGGCGACCACATTATCTTCATCGGCGAGATTGTTTCCTCCCACATCAACACCGAGCCGAAGAAACGGCTATACACCACCGGCCCTGGCCATAAATTGGGCTCGGTTTCCTGAAAAACCACCTTTTACAGTTAATGGGGATTATTGCGTAAAGTTTGAATATGTGACTTGTCATTCCTGCGAAACTTGTCCTGCTTGCCCTCCGTCTTGTCCGTCGTAGTCTGTACGAAGACGGAAGCTTTAGCGAAGGTGGGAGCCTGCCGAAGGGACAGATTTCGAACATCGCTTGTCCGCCATAGCTTCAGCGACGGCGAAAGCATCGAGTATCCAACTTTAGCTCATTTTAGGCACTTTAGTTCACTTTAGGCACTTTAACTTACTTTAGCTCACTCCTCACTAACGACGGGTGGCAGCTATACTGGCCCCTTAACGGCCTCGATTTCATCGTCGAAATATCCAACGGATTTGTGTTGGCCGTTATAGCATATCTGGACATTCCATTTCTTTGAGGATTTGTGCCAATATACTCCCTTGTATTTTGAGGGTGAATTTTTTCTTTTAAAGTTGTACTGCCTATTGAGGCAGTTCTGTGCCCGAGTTACCGGCCGCAGGTTCGCCTTTCTATTATCCAGCTATTATCCAGGCCGTTACGGTTTATGTGGTCAACATCCAGATGGTTGGGCAGGTTGATAATTTCTCGGTGCATCTTAATACCGATTCGCTTTTTCCCAATCCGAAAGTTTCGGCATGCATAATAAGTGTTTGTACCCTTGTTGACGTGCCATTTGTACTTATTTAATCGCTCGTAATCTTCCGGGTCCACTATGGCGTATTTGCCCTGTGTAAGTCGTATCCGCCGAAAGGCATAGCCGTATCGTATCCCCCGGTACAGTAACGCCAGAGCCACCAAAGGCCTTGCCAGCCAATCCGGAATCGTAAAAGACAAAACAACCTTGATAATTTTCTCCCCCACGAATTGAAAAAAAAACGAAGCACGAAATTCGAAATCCTAAACAATATCAAAGATTCGACCCGCCAACGGCGGGTATTCATCGGAACCCGGCGCTGCTGGGTCAAATGTTCAAAACAAAAAGTTTGAGATTTTGGATTTTGGTCATTTTAATTTGTTTCGTGTTTAGATATTCGGATTTAGGATTTTCGGCTTTCGGCCCTCTGCCGTAAGCCGTGCCTTCTATAATTGGATGTATCTGCGTAAATGATGCGAAATCTGGCTGATTTTTTGGAATGCAAATTTACCTAAGTGATTACCAGGAAATGAATAAAAAAAATTTTAAAATTTCGATTTTTGCTCTCAGGTATCAGCGTTTTTGATTGTTTTTTATCGAGAATTTTACCTATTTTAACGCTAAATTCCGAACGCCAAGCGTGCGAATAATCAACAGGATTGCACCCTTAGAATTTGCCCCATTAGTCCATTTTTACTATTTTCAAGCAAATTGACCCTTACTAAGTCGTTTTTTTTCAGCTTTTTCCCTGTTTTTTCGAGATACACCATAAAATACCTTTCGCTTCGTCCGCAGAATTGCCCATCATTGTTTTCCAGCAGGATTTCAGCGGTTTCGCCAAGAAATTGTTTTCGATACTTTCGGCTCAGCTCTATGTTTAAATTATGCAATATTTTCGAGCGGTCTTTTATAACTCTATTATCAACAGTATCTTGCATCACCGCCGCAGCAGTGCCTTTGCGCGGCGAAAAGCTGAAAACGTGCATTTTTGCAAAGCCTACATCTTCGGCCAAATCGACCGTTTGTTCAAAGTCAGCATCGGTTTCACCCGGAAAACCAACGATAATATCGGTCGTTATGGCTGGCCTGTCGAGCTGATCTTTAATTAGCTCAATCTTTTCCCTGAATTCATCTGCACTATATTGTCTGCGCATCTTTTTAAGGACCGCATTGGAACCGGACTGCAGCGACAAGTGCAGGTGTGGCATAATTTTACGGTGTTTACAGAAAGTGTCGAGCAATCGCGGCGTTACGTCGGCCGGCTCCAGCGAGCTTAATCTTATCCTTGCAAGATGCGGTATTTCTGCCATTTTATCGAGCAAATCAGCCAAATTATCGTTTCTCTGATTGGGCCAGTTTTTTCGTTTGACGCTTTCCCGGCCGTAAGCTCCGAGAAATACCCCTGTTACAACGATTTCCTTATGTCCGGCTTCTACAAGCGCCTGCGCCTCCTGAAGAACGGCATTGTCCGGTTTACTGTGAACAAACGGACGAGTTTTGGGTACAATACAATAGCTGCAGTACCCATCGCAGCCATCCTGGATTTTTAGAAAGGCTCTGGTATGGTCTTTGAAGGAAGTTATTGGCGGTAACTTCCGATAATTCTTCGATTCATTTTTATACTTGATTTTTGAGTTGTTTTCTGCTTTAATTATAGTGTTAATGTATGGGCAGGATTGAGGACTTTGGGAGCCCAAAGCGGCAGCTTTGTTGCCAGCTATTTGGCTTAGCATGGCAGCAAGGTTGTCTCGATTGTTGATGAGATGAACATTGTTGCCGGTGTTATGTAATTCGCCGATTTGTACAGTTGGCAGACAACCACAGACAACTACAACAGCATCAAGGCTTAGCTTTTGGGCTTTTCGGATATATTGTCGGCTCTTGGCTGAGGCAGTGTGAGTTACACAGCAGGTATTGATAACAGCCAGATCGGGTTTTTTGGCTGGTTCGACTTTGTGGAGGCCGAGCTGTTCGAGCAGCTCTCGAATCTGCTGGCTTTCATATTGATTGACTTTGCAGCCAAGAGTATTTATGGAAAAAGTCTTCATAGTATGGTATAATCTATATTTGTTAGAACGGATTTACAAGGCTAATTGAAAAACCAAGCGGGAGGTTTGTTATGGCTGAAGAAACCGGTACGGTTTGGGCAATCGATATAGGTAACAATTCCCTGAAGGCATTGTACCTGAGCACAGAGCGTGGTGTTGTCGAGGTAATCGGCTTCGACAATATCCGGCACGGCAAGATTCTTAGCGGAGACGGCGTGACAGATGCTGAGAGAGACGAGCTTGTTGCATTAAGCTTGCGCAAGTTTGTCAATAAATACGATTTGAGCATGGACGAGATAATAATTTCTGTGCCGAGCCAGAATAGTTTTGCGCGGTTTGTGAACTTGCCGCCTGTCGAGGCGAAGCGTATTCCTGAAATGGTCAAGTTCGAGGCTGTCCAGCAGATTCCTTTTGGCATTAACGATGTGCAGTGGGACTGGCAGCTGATGACGGAGGAAGGCAGTCCTGAAATCAAGGTGGGCATTTTCGCGATTAAAAATGAAGTGGTGGACTCGGCATTAGAGCATTTAAACAGAGAAGATGTGCAGGTTGGCTACGTACAGATGTCACCTATGGCTCTGTACAACTATTTGGTGCACGACCGTCCTGATTTGGTCACTTCCGACAACAAAGCTGTAGTTGTTCTTAACATAGGTGCGGACAATACCGATTTGGTTGTCTGCACAAAATCAGCGGTCTGGCAGAGATGTATTCTGATAGGAGGTAATGCCTTTACCAGGGCGATATCAGATGCATTCAGACTTAATTTTGAAAAAGCTGAGAAGCTCAAACGTACGGCTCCTGTGAGCAAATATGCCCGGCAGATATTACAGGCGATGAGGCCGGTTTTTACGGATTTGGGTTCTGAAATGCAGCGGTCGTTAGGCTTTTACAATAACTCGAATCCCGATACTAAAATCGTGAAGATTATCGCCTTAGGTGGCGGAACAAAGCTGCGAGGTCTGCTCAAATATCTACAGCAGACACTGCAGATACCGGTGGAAAGGCCGGATTCGTTCAAGAGGCTTGCGATAGGTCCGGGTGTCTCACCGGCGAAATTCCACGAGAATGTCTGCGATTTTGGTATTGTCTATGGTCTTGCTTTGCAGGGCCTGGGTCTGGCCAGGATAGAAAGCAATCTGCTGCCTCGGAATATTGCCCGGTCAATGGCCTGGGCCAGCAAAGGCAAGTATTTTATCGCCGCGGCGTGTATACTGCTTGCGGTTTCACTTTTGTGCTTTGCGAAAACCGGACTGGACGGGATGAATTACAACAAGAACAGTCCGGTCCGACAAAGAATTGGGGGCATTCTTAGTACTGTCGAGGATGCCAAAAAGAGACTCGAAGAAGAAAAGCGTAAAGGTTCCGAGTCTGAAGCGATAATATTAAAGGAGCTTGAACTTTTCAAATATCGTGAAATGATTCCGTATCTTCATGAGGTTATCATCTCAGCTTTGCCGAATGAGAAGAACAATCCCAAACAAGCCAAGCTCTATAAGGCTTTTGCCGAGGGTGACGTGGAAGGGATTTTGGAGATACCTCGCAAGGCCCGAGAGCAGATATTTATAACGAATATGTCAGCTTTCTTTACAAGTGACCTTGCCGCAGCCCAGTTTGGCGGGGCGGATTTGTGGCGGAGGACCCGCGGCACTCCCGGAGGAGCCGAAGGTGAAGGGTATGATATGATGGGGGAAGAGTACGAGTATGAAATGATGATGGAAATGGAGAGGATGGGGGGACAGTATTATCCGGGTGGGATGTA
>CAZLIO010000186.1:0-6883 GCA_964559025.1 uncultured Pirellulales bacterium
TGGTCCCGTCGGCGTAGGTGTATTCGACGAAATGATGGTCGAAGATCTGCCCGTGGTCCTTGCCCTTGCGGACCTCGCGGCCGCCCATCCCGTTGGCCTCGACCGGATGGTCCTGCCGGAGCCAGTTGGCCAGGTCGATCAGGTGGACGTGCTGCTCGACGATGTGATCGCCGCAGAGCCAATCTACGTGGAACCAGTTGTGGAAATGGTAATCAGGAAGTGTCATCCCATCTTCACGTTCGCGATACCAGATATCCCCTGTGTTGAAGTAGGCGTAAAGGGCCTTGACATCCCCAAGTCCACCGCTATGAACGGCTTTGACAAGGTCGGCGTAATGAAATACATGGCGGCCGTTGAAGCCAGACAACAAACCGATTCCCTTTCGCTTCATCTCGTCCTCGAGGGTGAGTATTCGGCGCACGCCCGGTGAATCGGTGGCGCATGGTTTCTCCGCGAAGATATGAATGCCTTTCTTGACTGCGTATTCAATATGCTCCGGCCGGAAGCCTGGAGGCGTGCAAAGGAGAACATAGTCAATGCCGGAGTCGATCACTTTCTGGTAGGCATCCAAACCCGCAAAGCAATGGCTACGTTTCACTTTGAGGCCGTTTTGAATCGCTTTGTTGCCACTTTTGAGTTTCGACAACCTGGCAAGGCTTTTCTCGACCTTTGCCTGGAAAATGTCGCCCATTGCAACTAATTCAACATTCGGGCCAGACATCATCGCATCTCGGGCGGCCCCAGTGCCGCGGCCCCCGCAGCCTACAAGTCCGACGCGGATTCGGTCGTTGTTTGCCCCGTATGCATGCGTGACAACGGAGAATCCTGCCAAGGCGGTGACTTGGGTGCTGGTCTTGAGAAAGCGACGACGCGTCATTGTATTTTTGTCCGGTTTCATAGGTAGGTGCCTTTCTTTTTTAAGCTAATTATTGTCATCTTTTAAGAACAACTGATAAGAAATCGTTTTTCAGGCGGTACGAGCATGGGCCCGTTGAGACCACCTGAAGAGGCGTTTTCATGATGGAGATTATAGCAAGATGTTGCTAAAATTGCAATAATGGTGGTACTCGTCGTGTGCAAAAATTAATCCAAGGTAGGATTTCAGGTAGTCCTTTGCCGGTCGTTTGGGTGAACGTCTCTACTTCATCAACATTCTCTGGCCCATACCTTATTGTAGCCCAAATAAGCGACTTGGTCCCTGATCTTCTTGTATCACCAGCGGGAATTCTCTTCTTTGAATCGAATGATGAGATTTATATACACACACCTCCTCTTCTGTGCAAATGGCTGGCATCCTGAGAGAGTTGTCAATTCATTTTTATTCCAAAAAGAATTACATCATCAATATATTTATTTTTTATCCGTATACTTAATCCGAAAAAAATGAAAAATTTCTAAAAAATATTTGTATTTTCGCAAAAAATTGGCATTTATTCGGACTTGATATAGGCAAAATCAACCTTTGTGGAGACATTTTGGTGACATTGTGTCACCTGGAAATCAGGGTGTTTTTCAGCTTTTGAAAGAGGAGAATTTTCGAAGAATTCTGGCATTTTGCAGCTTGTCCAAAGGGGCCATTTTATTAGTGCCTTGTAACTGTTCAACATCATTTGTTTGTGGCAGCTTTGCTCGACACTCATCGGTCTTCTTCGGGTGAATTTTAATCAAAAGGTTCCAAATATTTATCCAACCACGCAGTAATATCATTTTGCATCTGCACACGTGACGAACCGATCACGTGATGTCCTCAGGGAGCCGCCGTAAGTGACCCGGAGAGCTATACCACAGCCGTTGTTATGCCTTTAGGCTGTAGGACCGACACTTTATGCTCAGAACCCAATGACTTGACCAAGGGCATCTCAATTGTGCTTGGAACTGCAATAAGAATCGGCGGCATGTTGTGTTTATGGAGTGGATTTGGTATGCTTCGAATATAATGACTTGGTAGCACGAATGAGTTTAACAAAGGAGACACCAATGCTTGGCAAGCACATGAACCTTTATATCCTGCTTTTACTACTTTTTGTCGGCACTGTATTTGCTGAGAGTATCCAAATGAAACCTTTCACCATTGACTGGCGGGAGAATGCAGATTCGCTCGTTAATCTTTCCTTTCTATTAGATGCTCCGGCAGGTAAAGACGGATTCATCCTGCTTAGGAATGGCCATCTGGCAAAATCAAACGGCGAGCGTTTTCGCATTTGGGGAGTCAACTTTACAGCCGCATCGTGCTTTCCATCGAAAGAAGACGCCCCGGTAGTGGCAGAACATCTGGCTCGTTTTGGCATAAATTGTGTTAGATTCCATTTTCTTGATTCGAACTGGTCAGGCAGCCTATTTATAGACGGCCGGGAAGATACACGTGCTTTGAATACTCAACAGCTTGACCGGTTAGATTATTTTGTTGCAGAACTGAAGAAACAGGGCATTTACACCAACCTCAACCTGAACGTCGGCCGGAACTATCGCAAGCGTGATGGCGTAAAAGACTATGAATATCTTGGGCTGGCTAAGGTCATAAACTACTTTGACGAGCATGTTCAGGCATTACACAAGGAATACGCCGGGCAAATTCTGACCCACTATAATTCCTACACGAACTCAGAATATCGCCACGAACCGGCTGTTGCAGTCGTTGAACTTGTAAACGAGAACTCCATAGTAGAGGCCTGGTTCAGCGACAGGCTACTTGGGAAAAACACGAATAAGCGTCCGGGGACATGGACTGATATTACAGCGTGGTATGCGAATCAACTTACCAAGAGATACAACGAATGGCTTAAAGAACGACTGTCTTCAACTGAATTGAAGGCACTGCGCAACATGGCCGGCGTTAAAGAGGATGAGCTTATACCTCGTTTAACGAAAAATCAGTTCGCCGATTCTCCTAAGAAGAGGTTTCATTTGGAAGCCACTTTCTACATGGAACTGGAGCACAACTATTTCCAAAAAATGTACCGCTATCTGAAAGATGAACTCGAAATACGGGCTCTTATTGTCGCTACTAGCGATCATAATCATGGCAAGACCGGCTATCCCTTACTGACTTCCTCATCGCAAATGGATATTGTGGATGGCCACGTGTATTGGCAGCATCCCCGGTATCTCACCGGTCCTAAGACCAAGCGCAGGACCTTTTCCATCAAGAATACTCCCATGGTGAATGAGCCTTTCAACTCTACCGTGATTCAGCTTTCTCGCTCAGCAGTTGCCGGCAAACCATACACCGTCTCAGAAACCAACCACCCATTCCCCAACGAATTCGCTTGCGAAGGTATCCCCATCCTTGCTGCCTACTCGGCCTTCCACGACTGGGACGGCATTTTCTTCTACACTTTCGAGCACAAAGACCCCAAAGAATGGAATGCGAAAATGCCGGGACACTTTGAGATTCGTCCGGATCCCGTGAGGATGACGAATCTTGCTGCAGGCGCCCTGATGTTTTTAAGAGGCGATGTTCGCTCCGCACTCACGACTATCCCAAGGTCATACACCATTGAGCAGGTGCGCGAGGGCATTCGGTATCCATATTCTGAGGGTTCGTATTTTACGCCTGGATTCTTACCATCCATTCCTCTCCGGCACACAACGCGAATAGTCGGTTTTGACGATGAGGCAGGGGAATATCCAAAAGTCAGCTCGGAAAGCCCGATTGTTTCTGACACGAGTGAACTCACCTGGCACTATTCTGAGCAGAAGAAAGGGCTCGTAACCGTTGAGACGGAAAAATCACAGGCTCTCATCGGTTTTGTCAAAGACCATAATAAGGCGCTGAAGAATCTCTCTGCCACTGTAGAAAACGAATTCTGCTCTATCATCTTAACTGCTTTGGATGGTCGACCCATACCCGGTTCGATAAATTTACTTCTTGTCGCAACAGCGCGATCAGCCAACGCCGGCATGATTTGGAACGAAAATAGGACATCTCTGTCAAACTGGGGGTCCGCGCCGACCGTTATCGAACCAGTCAGAGGAAAAGTTATCCTCCGAAACCTCGAACCATTGCAGCAAATCAAGATAATCCCGCTTGACGGCGCAGGCAAAGCACTGGGATACACAGTTCGTGCTCACAGCACAAAGGGAGATTTCATATTATCTATCGGAGAGCAAGCAACTACATGGTACATGGTAAGAATTCAACGATAGAAGTTCAAACAATTTACTCACCTATAAGCAATACAGCGAAGCTCATTCTTAGCCCTCGCCATCCCGCTATTGCTTCAACATAGATTCCCGCAGATAAATTGTTTGATTGGATACAATCCTTCACTTATACTCTTCCAGGCAATTTATATAAAATTTGAGGATTTGCTGATGGCAACAATAACAAAAATAGAACTTATCAACCGAATCACAAAGAGGATTCAATGTAAGAATATTACCATCAAAGAAATAGTGCAGCAATTCCTCGATGAGATAACCGCAGAGCTTGCCAAGAACAACCGCTTGGAGTTTCGCGACTTTGGTGTCTTCGAAGTCAAAGAACGAGCAGTAAGAACAGCACAGAATCCCAGAACTCTGGAGAAAGTCCAAGTCCCGGCAAAACGGTCAGTGAAGTTCAAGATGGGGCGTAATATGAGCAAGAGGATGAACGACCACCCCACTGAGTAATATACTCCGTTTTCCCCATCGCTCATTACCAAGCTTGAATTTAACAGAAATAGTAACAAACACAACTGGTTCTTATATGAGTTCTGCAAAATTGAGGTTAGGCATACTTTGAAAAGAAAAAAAACGTTTTTTGTTTTTTCTTTTCAAGCAGTAAGTTATTGTGCAACAAACAGTTATATGATTATTTAAGAAAATCAACAAAACAGATTTTCTTAAATAATATATGCCTAACCTCAATTTTGCAGGAGACTTGGTTCTTATGACTAAGGAGAAGCTGATGATTCGAAAATTCATACCTTTAACTCTACTTGCTGTACTTGTAATCCTATATGGCCCGGTTGGCGGGGCAGCCTTTGCAGAAGACAATTACATTACATTATTTAATGGTAAGGACCTGAGCGGCTGGGTTCCTGTGGGAGCACCAAAAGCATTTACTGTTAAGGAGAACTCCATTTATTCAACCGGAGCCGGACCCTACCCTACATGGCTTCGCACCGAAAACGAATACGAGAACTTTGTTCTCCGTTTCGAGTACCGAACAGAAGGATGGTACGAAGGCGGTATTTTGATTCACACCCCGCTTAATGGACCGGGATCCAAAATTGGATTTAAGCTCCATCTACGACATGACCAGAAAGAATATGGAACCAGGTCTCCGGGAGCCATTTACGATGCTGCCGCACCACGCAGTATCGCCAATTTGCCATCGGGCCAATGGAATCGATGTGAAGTGGTATGTGATTGGCCACAGCTGCGCATCTCGTTCAATGGGACAGTCATCCATGATATTGACATGGATGCTGCTGATGCGTTCAGATACAGATTACGCAAAGGCTTTATCGGCATTCAGAACATTGGCTGCCGAGCATATTTCAGAAATATTCAAATCCAGCCCTTACCCGGCAAGGAGAAATGGATTAATCTGTTCGCATCCGGCATGAACGGATTACGCTCGCAGGGAGATACGGATTGGCAGATCCAAAATGATACGCTCACCGGCAAGGGCAATGACGGCACAGCAATCACTAAAAAAGAATTTGAGGGACCGTTCGAACTCCAGGTCTGGGTTAAGACTATCGTCAATGGAAATGGTGGCGTGCTATTCAATTATGGAAAACGCGGCATTGAGGTGCAATGCTTCAATGCTCCGGACAGTACAAATCCTACCGGCAGTATTTATGGTATCGCTCCTGCGAAGCGTGCCGTCAGTCATGATGAGGAATGGTTTCTGCTGCAAATCTTCAATAATGGACCAAAGGCTATGGTAATTGTCAATGGCGAAAAAGTCTGTGAAACCAATAAGTTAAAACCTCCATACAAAGGCGGCATCGCTTTCCAACAACATACACCGGGAGCGGTGATCCACTATCGAGGCGCCAGGATTAAGAAGTGATAGATCTCTATTATGGGAAACAAGTTTCGCGGATGTCTCTATTAATACAGGAATTGAATAATATCCATTAACAGATCCGCCGTGTAACATTATTGAAAGAACGATTGAAACAATTCAAGATGTCCTGACAAATTCAGCCGACCATCATTATTACTGTATTCTTCGGCATGGGACGATTATTGTCGATTCGCCTGTGAACACACATTCAACTCTTGTGGGGTTGATAGGCAATCTCGACGTGATGTTCCGGGCCGGTGACGCCGAAGAGGTTAATCGTCCGGAACCTGAAGCGGTTGCTGGCCCGTCTATCGAGCGAAACCTTGACTTTCTCGTCGCAGTCTTGCCATGTGCCGTCGTCGCTCATCTTTTGGAAGCTTCGGAAATTGGGCGTGCATGAACTAAGAAAAACGCGCGCCTTGCCGCCCTCGATTGTCACCTTTGAAGTGATGACGTTAGGTGTCCATTCGATCCAGTCCCGCCGGGTCGTTGCTATAAGGTAAGGCGTGTTATAAACCCAGTGGGGCTTGCCATCTCGATACCAAGTATTGCTGCGGAAGATATCGTCCTCAAGCATGATGAGCGTAGAGGTAGGTCTGGCCGGGAACGTGGTGAAGCGATTGGTGTCCGTTTCCCAGCTACACCAGCGATAGGTGTCGGGCCTTGTCTCCGACTTGCCGGTTTTAGGGTCTGGCTTAATGGGCCTTCGGTCAGGGCCGGCAACGCAAATCACCGATTTGGCCCCATCGCGCCAAAGCTCGTCACGGATTTCCAGGGCCGACAGCGGGACCTCGTTTTTCTCGAAATGGGCGTCGTACTTGGCGTCGATCAGAACCCACTTGCTGAACTTATTGACCCAGACCTCGTTGACCCCATGGTGTC
>CAZLIO010000187.1:0-2398 GCA_964559025.1 uncultured Pirellulales bacterium
TCAACCCGGCAACAGGGGTTCGAATCCCCTTGGGGCTATTCGCCAAACGCTGAAGTTCTGAGCCATCCGACTGTCTCGGCGCTTAAATTCGCATACCGGATATAACCGCTTCAAATACCATGGTATCGTCAACGATTCCTTGTACACTTGTTGTAACATGGGTGGTGTTTTTCCGGTGCTTGTATTTTGTAATATGCCCAAGCAGATATAATCTTTGCCCCGGCTCGACGATGGAGCGGAACTTCGCCGCATCTATACCTGCAAAACCGACAAATCCCTTCTCTTCATAAATCCGCTTCATAAAAAAGCTCAACATCTGAGCTGCCGCCTCGACCATTATTACCCCAGGCATCACCGGCCGACCCGGGATGTGGCCGCGAACCCAGAATTCGTCCTCTCTCACATCCTTATAGCCCAAAATCAAACGTTTTTCCTTATCATACCAAAGGATGCCGTCGAGCTGCTGCATCTCAAATCGCTGTGGATTTACTTCGCCAATCGCTTCTTTGTCAAAAACAGGAGATGCTTTAAGGTCGATTTGCGATAAATCAAACAATAAAGGAGGGGGCATTATTGACCTCGAAAAAAAACGCTCTGCGCTGCCGTATTGCGTACTGCCTGCCAACTGTTCCTGCGCAATACTTCAATACGCACCACGCGCAACAAACGCAACACACGATGCGCAACTGAATAAGCATAAAAATGCTTGGGGTGGTTTACTGGGCTGATCTGATTTCAAGAACGCGGTTGCGAACAACCTGAGCAGCCTGCTTTATTTTCTGCATTTGCTTGCGGACTCGCGTCCCCGCTGCCTTATTGCCACCTTCGGCTTTGCTGATATCAGCTTCAATTTCAGCAACATGTTGTTTCAGGTCTTCATACTCTTGCATTAAACTTTCCTCCACATCGAGGGTTTAGATTTCTATTTTCGGATTAAAATCGCTATTTTTGGGTTAAAATCGGTAAAAACTTAACGGCACATCACTATTTTGTCAAAGAAAAATGCCTTTTTTTGTAAAAAAATCAATATTTATTTTTTCCCAATTTGATGGATTTTCCCCTCTTTTCGGGCGTTAATGAAGATTACAATACTCTCAAGGCAGAATTACCGGCTTATCGGACTGCCAGTTTTTTGGTCAATTCTGCGATTCTCTGACCACGGCGCCGGCACTGCTGCTCAACTCTCTGGTCGGGCTTGCCAATGGAAACCGGCCCATAATGGTCACCATTCGGGTCGCCCTGGACTACCATGCCGCTGATAAGCATCGCTTCTATTATGCCCATAATTGTGGTCTCATTGCCGCCGCCGATATTTGCCGCGCTGGTGAACGCCGCCCCCACTTTGCCGTCGAGCTGGCCGTGTCTGCCTACCAAATCATCTACCAACTGCTTAATCGGTGCCGCCATCTGGCCATAGTATGTCGGAGAGCCGAATACTATCGCATCATAGCTGAACACGTCATCGGCTTTTACATCGCTGACCGACTTGCATTCAGTCGGCAAGTCAGCCTCATTCATGGCCCTGGCTATTATCTGGGCCATCTCTTTCGTATTACCCGTTCTTGAGTAATAGATAACAATTCCATTTGCCATTTTTGCCCTTTCTATTTATCTCCTAACCTTGCAACGACTATTTGTTTATTCTCTATTTGACCCTATCTCGTCATTTATTCAAAATATTTTTTTGACTTCCACAGCTTATTTGCCGTATATTAATATTAGTAGATTGTTTTTGAAAGATACCACCTTGATGATAAGAGCCCAAGGGGCTCTCCCGTTTGGGTAATCAAGGCGGTTGCTTTTTTATCGGTTAATAGTAAGACGCTTTCACCGGCTCAGCGGCGCAGGTACCCAAGTTTTTCCGATAGAGGAACGTTGTTGCCGAAGTTGTCCTCGCCATATCCGGATTCTGCTAATAGCTTGATATCAGCCAGGACTCGCTTGTCCCCGATAAATGTTGCGGTCAGGTTAGCATCAACATCGATCTTACCCATTGCCAGCAGCCGGGCCATTTCGTCAGTAACCTTCTCCAGCAGCGTTCCTTCCTTTTCGGTTTGCTCGTCCGGCAGCTTCAAAGGTTGTTCGTACAGGATTAGTTTACCTCGCTCGGCCAATGTCAGCACAACGCCTCGAACGACGGCACTTATGTCGCTCCGGCCTTGCTGTTCCTGAACAAGCTTAAGACGGACGATCTCCGAGGCCAGCCACCGCCGTTTTTGCGCATTTATCTTTTCGTTGGCGCGGAACAGATCGAGGGGCGAGCAGGCATTGTAAACCTCCTCATCCATCTGCATCCGTACTTCGCTGCCATAGTGCAGAACAAGCTTGGAAATCAGCGTGGATGGGCGAACGTGGAAGCCACGATACGGAGGAATGGACACCTCGATTCGGCCAACCT
>CAZLIO010000187.1:2408-6880 GCA_964559025.1 uncultured Pirellulales bacterium
CTTGAGCATTCTCTGGCACAGATATTCCGCGCAGTCAATGTACAGGCTAATACTCGTAACTGAGTAATTCATCAGAACCGCCAGCAGCTCCTCAGCCTTTACCAACGGCTCAAACCGGGTGGGCGATTCACATAGCTCTTTATTCACATGCCGTTCGTAATAGTGAGCAAACGATGTGGCCGTTTTCAGCAGATGAAAAACAACGCTTATATGCCCTCGCAGAACAGGCAAGTCCGTATCCAGCTCTTCTGCTTCGGTGCCTGAGACGTATGTATCGTACAGTGACTGGAGGTTGTGGAAACGAAGCTCGATACTTCGCAGCTTTTCCTCACTAATTGAATTCAGGACGTAAGAAGCATATTCTTCAGGCTTGGCCCGACTGGCGGCGCGAACATCTTTACTTTCAGCGGCCAGGTTCAAAAAGGCAGTGGCAAGTAAAGTTACTGTCTCCGAGACCGTTTCTATCCTGCGTGTCCCGCAGTCGTGTGGTAGTCGGCCGGGAGGAAGCTCCTCGGCGTAAGTTTTCTCACGCAAACTTCGCGATGGAACCGTAAGGCCAAGCTGAGAGGCCCTGACGACCATCTGCTTGGCCGCCCGCGAAAGCACACCGCCGGTGAACTCAAGCGCTTCTTCTGTGGCCTTGACGAAATCCCGCTCAATCGGCAAAAGCCGATACGCGGGCAATGAGTGTTGAATGTGAAGCAGCTCGTAACTTACATCGGAAAAAAGCTTAATCGCCGCCGTCAGTGACCTGAACGAACACCACCGGCAGCTGTTGCCCGCATCGTAGGCGTCAAGAAGCTCCTCAAGCTGCAAAGATTGCGAAAACAATTCGCCCAGAAACGGACGTACCAGAATTTTATCGCTCGTTTTGCACTGCGACAGATAGCACGCCAGGCCAAGCAATGTCTGGGCACGTTTTGTTATCAGCTCCTGAAAATCTTTATGAGTGATCGTTACCGAAACCATATTATTTTCGTTCGCCCTTTTTCTTTAACGGAATTATCTCCGGCTCACCGAAACCTTCGGGTATCTTAAACTCAAAGACCTTACCGTCGATTTTTCTATTGACCTTCGGCTTGATAAATTTTATCTCGTAAATATCCTTTTGCTCTACCGGCTCGGTAGCCGGCTCGGTTGAAACGGCGAATACTTTCGCTGGTAGGCCTAATTTCTTATCAATCCAGAAATCGATATATACATAGTCATCCTTATAAACCGAATCCGGCTTAACTTTCAAGTGTAATTGAATAAAGTCCTCCGGCTCGGACTTTTTTTGCTCAACCAACGTTATCTGAAACTGTTTTTTCAAATCTTCTATCTTAGTAAAACCAATCATCGGCAAATTCCTGCTGGCCAAATCAAAAGCATCCACCGGCTTATTCGGCTCCTTCGCCTCGGCTAACTGATAATACTTAACTGACTCGATTTCGTAGTCGATATGCACCAGCCAGGTGCCTTGGAATTGGTAGCCGGCAAGAGTAAGACTGGCGCCGTCGAGCACGATATATTGTATGGAGTATTTTCCTTCTTCCTCGTCTTCTTGCTTAAGCGTTTCAAAATTTATTCTCAGCTTCGATTTCTTGTCAAACCGTCCATAATACAAAGTACCTTTCCTGATAGTTTCTGAGCCAAATAACAATGGCTGAATGAACCCATATTCAATCTCTGCCTGGTAGGACGTAAGCTCCAGGGCTTTCTTGTTCAACTGTTTTAAGACCGTATCAACCGTATTAACCTTTTCTTCTACCGGCTGCTCCGTATCTGAACTTTTCGGGCACTGAGTAGCCCAATTCGCCACAGGCAAGCTCACCGTCCATAACAGGATAACGGCCGCTTTGATAATTATCTTTCTATTCATTATTCCGATCTCCATTTTCTCTAAACATTATTTTTTACTATCAATAATTTCAAGTATCCGGCTGATATCTTCAATACAAAAATCCGCATGTTCGGTAAACTCGTCGGCCTGTTCGTGATTGACCAGAAGCACCGCAACTGCACCTGCTGCCTTTGCACAGAGTAAATCAAACAGGTAATCGCCCACCAGCAAACTTTCTTCCGGCTTTACGCCGAACTGCCGACATAACTGCAAAATCCCGAAAGCATCGGGCTTGACCGGCCCATCTTCCCGGTCAATAACAGCATCGAATTTCAGCTTGTGTTTGCGAGCGATAGCAAGGGCGTTACTTCGCTTGTTACGCGTCAATACCCCGATGTGAATCCCTGCTGCACGAAGTGCCGAAAGTGTCTGTTTCGCATTGGCATTGAG
This sequence comes from uncultured Pirellulales bacterium, assembly GCA_964559025.1. Taxonomy (GTDB): domain Bacteria; phylum Planctomycetota; class Phycisphaerae; order Sedimentisphaerales; family Anaerobacaceae; genus NIOZ-UU13. Next base: position 4,681 of record CAZLIO010000187.1, read on the forward strand.
TTTGGATTCCGTTACCGCTTTTTGCTCGTGATAATGGAGTATTTTCTCGGCATCCTGCCGCTGTTGAGCGGTCATCTTTTCCATCGATTCCAGAACAGGCCCGGAATCTTTAGCTAAGCCTATTTCTTCCCGAATGGCATCAAAATCAAAATAAGGCTGGGTTATCGTGCCGTCCAAATCAAATATCACAGCTTTAATAGACATAATATTTGTATGTTATATCGTATATACCACCCAATATACCACCCAATAAATCATTGCGAGCCTGTCTGTGGCATTAAGAAATTTCAAAAGCAGTCATTCAATATTCGGTATTCGGTGCTCAATGTTCGTACGACTTTTTTACATTTTTCTGCAGTAATTCAATAAAATATCGGCCAGCCTGGCCTAAAATTTTACCCTTTCGAAGTATTATCCCGGTAGGCCTGACAAATTTTTCATTTGAAAAGGCAATCGACTTTATTGTTCCACTGCCTAATTCCTGAAGAATTGCGGTTTGAGGCAATATACTTATCCCTGAGTTTATTTCCACCGCCCGTTTGACCGTTTCGATGTTATCGAATTCCATCACCGGCCGGACAACAATATTATAACGCCCCAGAATATTATCTATCCACGCCCGCGTAGGAACACCTTTCTCAAACGCGATGAATCTTTCAAACTGCAGTTTGTGAATATCGACCTCCGATTCGTATGACAACGGATGTTTCGGACTGCAGACCAGGACCAGCGGCTCATCCTCAAAGTCATACACATCGAGTCTTTTGTCTCTTTTAGGAACAGCCACAAGACCGATATCGACATCGCCCGATAAAACCAGCTCATAAATCCTACTGGCACTAAAGTATTCAATATGGACATTAACGTCTGGATAGCTGACCATAAATTTCTTAACGTAATCAGGCAGTGTATGCATCCCGATACTGAAAATCGCAGCCACGTTTATTCTGCTCACAGAGGATTTTTGCAACGTGCTCAATTCATTCTTTAGCTGTTCATATCTGTCAAGCATATCTTTGGAGGCCTGGTAAAATAGCTGGCCTGCCTTTGTAAGCTCAATAGGTCTTTTCTTACGGTCTATCAACTGGCACTTGTGTGCAAGCTCAAGCTGTGCAAGCTGCTGTGAGACCGCAGATTGACTTAGAAGATGTTTTTCAGCGGTTCTTGAAAAGCTTCGTAAATCTGCCAAATCACAGAATACCTTTAGCATCTCAATATGCATTATAAGCTGTCCTAATATTATGTATTACTATTAATATCTTGTGCTACACTGAACAATATCTTATTCTTATATTATATCAGTTATAACTACCATCGGCAACATAATTATATAGTTTTATTATTAGTTTAACTTATTGTAGTAGTCACAGGAAATACAAATTTTGATTTTTCATGGAGATTTCTCAAATGACTGCAAGCACTGTTACTGATGCCGTTTACGAACAGGTTCTAAAACGTAATCCCGGCGAGGTGGAATTCCACCAGGCGGTAAAGGAGGTTCTCGACTCTTTGGGGCCCGTACTGGAAAAACACCCTGAATACGTCGATGCCAAAATCCTTGATAGGATTGTCGAACCGGAAAGGCAGATTATGTTCCGGGTACCCTGGCAGGACGATAAGGGCAACGTTCAGATCAACCGTGGATTTCGCTTTGAGTTCAACAGCGCACTCGGCCCGTATAAGGGTGGCCTTAGATTCCATCCTACAGTGACTGCCGGTATCCTGAAGTTTCTCGCGTTCGAGCAGATATTCAAGAATTCTCTCACTACTTTGCCAATGGGTGGGGGCAAAGGGGGCTCAGACTTCGACCCCAAGGGCAAGAGTGATAATGAAGTTATGCGGTTCTGCCAGAGCTTTATGACCGAGCTTTTCCGCCATATCGGCCCTGACACAGACGTGCCCGCAGGGGACATCGGCGTTGGTGGTCGCGAAATTGGCTTTATGTTCGGCCAGTACAAACGTCTTCGTAACGAATTTACCGGCGTTTTGACCGGTAAAGCACTTAACTGGGGCGGTTCACTAATTCGACCCGAAGCCACTGGATACGGCTGTGTGTACCTCGCCGAGGAAATGCTGAAGACACGTGGCGAAAACTTCGAAGGTAAGGTCTGTACTGTCTCCGGTTCCGGAAACGTAGCACAGTACACCATAGAAAAACTCAACCAGTACGGTGCAAAAGCCGTCAGCCTCTCCGACTCCA
>CAZLIO010000188.1:0-6878 GCA_964559025.1 uncultured Pirellulales bacterium
ATGAAGCGGTGATGTCTCGTCCGTATATACCCGCTGGCAGGCGTAACCATCGGGCTTGTCAATTTTATAAAAATACACTTCCTCCAGATCGGATTCGAGCAGATTCCCTTCATCATCTTTTAGGTGGACGTCATGCTTGTGAGGTGGATAACTGCTCCAGTTGCCGCCGGGAGTATAAACCTCAACCAGCACCAGGCGGTGGACCGGCGAGCCCGAAGGCAGCAAATCATTAATCTGGCGACTAACGTTGTCACCTCCCCGTACCGAAATCGCTACATCCTCAGGCTTAATCAGGAATGGTTCATTATCCTGGTCGGTCGGCACCCAGGCTACGGCATACTCACCACTCTCCTCGGCTGTAATAGTAAATTCGCTGTGCCGTGGTAGATACAATGCATGAGCTGCGCCTTCGAAAACATTCTTACGCGCGCCGATACCGGACCACTGGCCCCGATTCGAACGAACGGTATAGCGCCCGCTTAAATTCACGATAACCAGCTCGTTCTCACCGCTCGCAAATGACCAGCTCTGATTGGCCGCAAGTCGTCTGGCCTGAAATGAAGTATATTCCCAACCCGCCTGTTCAGGCGTGATGGACAAAATCAAATCCGGGTCGTCCGGAAAAACGCCGGGCTTAACTAAAATATTGTCCGGGGTATATTGCACTTATCAAACTCCCTGAATACTTTATACTTGGTGTATCATTATACGAAACAATCCCCCGTACGCCACAAAAACTCATACGAGTTAATCAGACTTTGAATAAATCCTGCCATTTCCTTTGTATAATCGGGGCCTATAGTAAATATATAGTATCTGTTGCGGAAAACGAAAATCAACGATGTCACCCCTGCGAAAGCAGGGGTCCAGAGCGAAAAACTGGATTCCCGCTTTCGCGGGAATGACAAATACTGTTTCCGCAACAGGAACTATATAAGTTCTTTGTTAACAAACAGACTCACGATTTTGGTCAAACAATAATGTTAAGCTTTCCGCCCGAGAGTTTTTTTGCTAAAATTTGTGCACACAATCCCTGGTTTTAAATAATTAGATACAACGATAGAATTCAGGAGAGCAAATTATGAAGAAGGTTATAGGTATAATCGCTCTGGTTGTAATAGCAGCAGTTTTTATCATAATTGGAATCGTCCGCAAGGGGAGCAGCCATGAAGAACGTCGTATCGCGGTGATTCCCAAGGGGACATCATCGGTTTTCTGGGAGTCGGTACGTTTAGGGGCGCAAAAGGCGGGTGAGGAATTGGGCTATGAAATTTCCTGGAACGGCCCGGAGCTTGAGAGTGATCGGGAAAGGCAAATACAGATAGTCGAAGACTTTATTGCCATGAAAGTTGCGGGTGTTGTTCTTGCACCCAATGGCAGTAACGCCCTGGTGCCTAAGGTGGAGGAAATGTTTGCCAAGAATATTCCCTGCGTAATTATCGACTCGGGAATCAACACGGACAAGTATGTATCGTTTGCGGCCACGAATAACTATCAGGGAGGTGTAATTGCAGCACGGCGAATGGGAAAAATTCTCAACGGTAAAGGCAAGGTAATTGTTGTGAAGTTTATGCCCGGTTCAGGCTCGACTACCAATCGGGAGAACGGCTTCATTGATACCATCGAGAAAGAATTTCCTGATATTGAAATAGTGGACACAAAATACGGCATGGCCACGGTGGAGACGGCATTACAGGCCGCCGAAGATCTGCTGACAAAACACGCAGAGCTTGATGGTCTTTTTGCCTGTAACGCCGGGACTTCCGTGGGCTCGGCACAGGCGCTGCAGAGCCAGGGTCGAACCGCGGACATAAAGATGGTTGGTTTCGATGCGGAAGAGACGCTCCTCGATAAGCTCACCTCGGGAGTGGTTGATTCATTGGTGGTTCAGGACCCTTATAAGATGGGATATATAGGAGTCAAGACTCTGGTTGACAAAATCAATGGTAAAGAAGTCCCCAAATTGATAGATACAGGCGTTGAGCTGATAACTGTCGAACGCTTAGAGGAACCCAAAATCAAGGCTTTACTAAACCTGCAATGATAGTAGTTACCGATACAGACCGATTGTCAGATGTAGAAATTGCATTACGTATGAGGGGAATTTCTAAAAAGTTCGGGCCCGTGCAGGCCCTTTCTGATGTCAGTTTTACAGTCCGCAGGGGTACGGTCCATGCCCTCGTGGGTGAAAACGGCGCCGGCAAATCAACGTTGATGAAAATCCTGGCAGGTGTATATCAGCCCGACAACGGCTCGATTGAAATCAATGCCAAGCAACAGGCACTCTCCAAACCGGCCGAAGCTCTGGCCGCCGGGATATCGATGATATATCAGGAGCTGGACCTGGCGGAACATTTGACAGTGGCGGAAAACGTTTTCCTGGGAATGGAGCTGCCGGGACGGCTGCCATTCATAATGGACCAGAAAAAGATGACGGCCCAGACCACCAAATTAGCTCAGCGATTTAACTTTAAAATTGACCCGACGGCAGTCGTAGAGGAGCTTCCCATGGGGGATTGCCAGATTGTTGAAATCCTCAAAGCCCTGATGCGCAAGGCATCGATTATTGTTATGGACGAGCCAACATCGTCTTTGTCCGAAAGTGAAACAGCAATGCTTTTCAAATTGGTAAGAGCTCTACGCGAACAGGGGCTTTCCATTATCTATATTTCCCATCGGCTTGAAGAAATTGTGGGACTGGCCGATGATGTCAGTGTGTTGCGGGACGGCCGGATGGTTCATTCCGGGGCAATGGCAAATCTGGATATTCCAAAAATCGTACACTACATGGTGGGAAGAGAGTTGAAGGATTTCTTTCCCGCCCGAAATGTCGACATCGGCGAAACTCGCGTTAAGGTCAGAAACCTTTCTTCCGGAAATGGAGTGGCGGACATATCTTTCGATATTCGAAAAGGTGAAATTGTGGGAATGGCCGGACTAATCGGTGCCGGACGGACCCAGGTCGCCCAGGCACTATTTGGTATCGACAGAAAAACTTCCGGTTCTATCGAGCTTGACGGATGCCGGTTAGCGATTAACTCGCCGACTGACGCCATAGCCAACGATATTGCATTTTTAACCGAAGACCGCAAGCGCACCGGATTATGTATGGAGCTTCCCTGCAGCTGGAATGTGACCCTGCCGAACCTCGTCGCAATAGGCATGAAGAACGTCATCAAACCCGGCCGGGAAAGACAAATCGTGACAAATATTGCAAAGCGCATTTCCATCAAATGGCTGGGACCACAGGCACCGGTGGATTCCCTTTCCGGTGGTAATCAGCAGAAAATTCTTATCGCCCGCTGGTTATTAGCTGAATCGAAGTTCATGATTTTTGACGAGCCCACGCGCGGCATAGATGTCGGGGCGAAGAAGGAGGTGTACTCCCTTCTTAATGAGCTGGCCGGGGAAGGCAAAGCGATACTGTTTATATCATCTGAATTACCGGAGTTGTTCGGAATAGCCGACCGAATTTTAGTGATGCGCCGGGGACGATTAGTGGGAAATGTAAATCCTAAAAAAACCACCCAGGAAGAAATCATGCATTTGGCAGCAGTGGAGACCGCTCAATGAGCAAATTTCTAAGGCAGTTACTACCCTTTGGCAGTCTAATATTGATAATCTGTATCCTCTCAGCCCTGAAGCCTGATACGTTCCTGACAACGGATAATTTTCTGAATGTATTGCGTCGCTCAAGTGTGAATGGCATTATAGCGGTGGGAATGACAGCGGTTATCATTTCCGCGGGAATCGACCTGTCTGTAGGCTCGATGATGGCTCTCAGTGGGATGCTCGGAGCCTGGGTGATGATCGTAATCGGCGGGACCAATCCCCAGGGAGCGGCCCTCGTTATCGGCACCTTTGCCGGGGTCGTTACGGGGCTTGCCTGTGGCTTCCTAAACGGCGTGTTCGTTACCAAGCTCAAACTTCCTCCGTTTATTGTAACCTTAGGCACAATGAGCACATTTCGCGGGATTTCTTATGTTATGAATGCCGGAAAACCTTATAATGTTCCCCATTACAAGTACCTTAATGAGGGAGTTGTTTTAGGGGTCCCCATTTCCGTTTTGATTTTTGCTGTTATTATTGTCCTTGCAGGTCTGCTGTTAAAGTACAGCCGGTTGGGACGCTATACTTATGCCATCGGGTCAAATAGAGAGGCGGCCTTTCATGCAGGTGTAAATGTGGATTCTTATTTGATACGCATTTATGCTCTAACCGGTTTGGTTGTGGGTATAGCCGCGATGATAACCACCAGCCGGGCCGTCTCAGCCCAACCAACGGCCGGTGTCACCCTCGAGCTTGATATAATTGCCGCTGTAGTGATCGGCGGCGCGAGTCTGTCCGGGGGAAGAGGAACAATCATAGGTACATTAATAGGAACACTTTTAATAAGCTTTTTGCGAAACGGATGTACGCTGTTGGACATCTCCACTAACGTTCAGCTTATAGTGATTGGGGCCGTAATTATTGCAGCGGTAGCGGTTGACCAATTAGCGCGCTCCAGGGCAGCGGTTGGACGAACCGAGTAAACACATACTTTTCTCCTGCCTGGTTTATAATTCGTGCTGACCTCTTGATGTGGGCCTGGGTACGTGGAGCAGCCGACAAGGTCGCAATCCAGCGAGTGAAAGTCCCGTCGTGCCGGTTGCATTGCGACGAATATCTGTAGCAGGTTCAGCCAATCTTTCGATGACTTCTTTGGTATGCTCTGGCAGCTTGAGAAATTCTTGCATTATCCCTCTATAGGGAATAGCATAAGCCCATGAATCTCCCAGGCGTCAAGAAAGAGCAAACGTCCTCGAGCACTAACTCGCAGGAGTTCTGGCAGCACATAGTCTGGGCAAGTGCATGTTGGAGTTATCATAAATTGTTGAGTCTCGCAAAAGGTTAAATCATGAATGCAATTATCAAGAATAAATCCAATCGGGAATGGCGTGAGATCTTCTTTGAAATAATTTTTGAAGCAGATACTCCGGCGGGTAAATGGTTTGACATAGTATTGATAATAAGCATTTTGCTGAGTGTTATGACGGTCATGCTTGATAGTGTGAGCTCCATCAGGGCGAAATATGGTGAATTACTATATGCTGCTGAATGGTTTTTCACGATTCTTTTCACAGTGGAGTACATTTTTCGGTTGCTTTGTATTGGAAAGCCGATTCGATACGCAGTTAGTTTCTTCGGTATCGTTGACTTATTGGCGATACTTCCTACGTATATGAGCTTGCTGTTCTTCGGCAGTCGCTATCTGCTGGCGGTTAGAGTTCTGAGAGTATTACGCATTTTTAGGGTCCTCAAGCTCGGTCACCATACGAAGGAGGCTACTGTGCTCAGGGAAGCTCTATACGCGAGCCGCCGAAAAATTATCGTATTTCTTTTTGTGGTTTTAACACTGGTCATAATCATAGGCTCATTGATGTATGTGATTGAAGAGGAGGAAAACGGTTTTACAAGTATACCGCGTAGCGTATATTGGGCTGTTGTAACTCTTACGACCGTTGGTTACGGTGACATATCACCAAAGAGCGGAACGGGGCAATTTTTGGCGGCCATAGTTATGATTTTAGGATATTCGATAATCGCTGTTCCAACAGGGATTGTGACTGTGGAATTATCGCGGGCACATACGGAAAAAACAAGCTCCCAGGCATGTCCCAATTGCAGTGCCGAAGGTCATGACAGGGATGCCCAATACTGCAAATTCTGTGGAACAAAACTATAGCGTTTAAGTACTCAACGAATACTCCAGGTTCAGTGACCGGTCGCGGGAGAAAGCAGGAGAATGACCATCGCGAAATTTACAATAGTGGCTTTTGGATTAGTTCTGGCCTTTTTTATCGCGAAACGCCTGTCCCGCCGGGCAAAGCGAAAACGCCTGTTAGCCATGTCGTTTCCGGAGGAGTGGAAGCAAATCGTGCGAAAGAATGTGCCTCTTTACAATCGCCTGCCGGATTCATTAAAGGAGCAGCTTCATGGCCTTGTACATGTCTTCATAGCCGAAAAGAATTTCGAGGGTTGCGGTGGTTTGGAAATAACTGACGAGGTTAGAGTTACAATCGCAGCTCAGGCGAGTATGTTATTGTTGAATCGAAGAGCCACCTACTTCCCCAAACTTCATACTATCTTGGTATATCCTCACACTTATGTAGCCAAAACGGTATCTTCGAACGGCACAGTTACAGTCAATGGGCAGAGCATACGTCTCGGAGAGTCTTGGCAAAATGGACCGGTTGTTCTTGCCTGGGATAGCGTGCAGGGTGGAACGTTGAATATCACCGACGCTCGGAATGTAGTGCTTCATGAATTTGCTCATCAATTGGACCAGGAAGATGGCGCGGCTGATGGAGCACCAATTCTGGAGCATCGGTCCGGCTATGTCACGTGGGCTCGCGTTCTGAGTAAGGAATACGAAGCTCTGCAAAGAAAAAAGAGAAAACGCAGAAAGGCAGTCATGAGTGAATACGGGGCAACGAATCCTGCTGAGTTCTTTGCAGTAGCCACCGAGACCTTTTTCGAGAAACCAAAACAAATGAAAAAGAAACACCCGGAACTTTATGATGAGCTGAGAAATTACTACAAGTTGAATCCTGTTGAGTGGGTATAAGCTGACTGACGAAACGTGCAGGAATTCTCATTCAGCTTAGCTGTCATACTTAAGGGTACTGCTGCCGAACCAGACAAGGATTGGAAATATGTCAGCTTGGAAGAGCTTGACAAATTGCTGGATGCTTGTCATAATGTAGACTGGAAAATGTTAATTGCTCTGTGTCGGCTTGCTGGCTTGCGCCGGGGCGAGGCTCTGCGATTGCTCTGGTCAGACATATGAGTTCTGCAAAATTGAGGTTAGGCATACTTTGAAAAGAAAAAAATCGTTT
>CAZLIO010000189.1:0-6788 GCA_964559025.1 uncultured Pirellulales bacterium
TTCGGATTTCGATATTTGAATTTCGAGTTTATAATACCGAAGTGTCCTCTTAAAGACGAGCGATTTTCCCCCCATTCACCGCATGGGACATTAAAAAACACTTCGGTGTTTCAGGCCAGATAGATTGTGTCACCCGGTTTGATTTTAGGTATCTGATTCAGCTTTTCTTTGATGTCATCTTTTTCCAGTGCGAAGCCGGGGGCGATTTCAAGGAGACAATCAATTGAGCCATCCGGTTTTTTAGGGATGGTTAGGCCTGCTGATTCGAGCCAATCAGCGGCACGTGCGACCATCATTCGCCTGGTGGTTTCGACACTGTCAACGCCGGTGGCATTTTTGGTCGGGGCAAATTCTTCGCTTCGGACGGTCTGCAAAATTATCGACTTCGAGGCCAACGGCAGGGCATCAAAAACAAAGCTCTCCAGCTTTACACCGTTCGGCTCAGCCGGTTCAACAAGCTCTCCATGCTTATCGATGTGCGGAATATTTTTAACGGCTTTATGCAGCGGCAAGGAAAAACCGCCAACGTTTAGTCTTTCTACGAAAGCCCGGTTGATGATGTGAATAGCGATACTGCCGAGCCCAAAGATAAGGGAGCCATCCGGTTTTCGTCTCTGGGCCAGCTCATCAAGAAAATCGCTATATTCAATGACAGTTACCTTGCCGTCCACCAAACAGAAGTTGCCGACCTTTTCGTAGGGCCCGGTCTTAATAAGAGCCTTCGAGGACATTTCGGCCTTATCGAGAGCGTGCAGACCGATAAAGAGCGGGTCGAAAATATTTATCAGGGGGTTATCAACCTGGAAATAGCTCACAAATTCCACGCCGCGTCTTTTCATATCTTCGATAGCTCCACTTTGGTAAAGCGCCTTAAGGCTTCCCCCGTGGCCATCGGGTGAGCAGCTTAGTTTGTCTTTGTCGGCCAGCAGTATCTCACCGGCGGAGCTGAAATCGGGCAACGTGCCCTGCTGAAAAATAAAAACGTTTTTATCATCCAGGCCGTAATAGTCATTGGAGTGAAAAATCTCTTTGGTCTCGTCGTGGTTCAAAGGGCTGGTCATAATATACCAGGGGCAAACGGTGTGGTATTTTTGTGAGGCTGCCGCGATAGACTCGGCAAAGATTTGAAACAGCGTTTTGTTTTTGACAGGGCTGATGGGAAAATTTCCCTTTGGGCCGTCGAATCCGAGCCTGGTTCCCTGGCCGCCCGCGACGACGAAGGCAGCAACCTTGCCCTGTTGTATGAGCTCCCCACCCCATTCGACGGCTTTGGCATACTTATGCTGCTGCTGTGTGTCTGCCGGATAGGGGCTGTAGGACGAAGCAGGGACCAAATCAGTGCTTATCGCAGCAGGGGCAGACTTTTTGATGCAATTAGCCGCCCAATTGTCAATTTTCGCAAGGTCCAGCTGCTGGATTTGTGCAAGCAAATTCTGCCTTTGAGCCGTATTCAACTGGTCCCATAATGCTAAAAGATGGTCCTGGCGGTGCTCTTTTAGCAGTTTTTTTACGTCTTCGTAAGTTTTTTGAGTACCCATATCCACGATTCCAAGCTAAAAAACAAGGATATTACGCAAATTATAAAAAAAATCAATAAACTTGGGGGAAATTGGCCAAAATTTATTTGACAGCAAAGCCACCTTGTGTTACGATTATAGTTGAGGCAGGTAGGTTTGAAAAGTACTGTTATTATAATTTAAACCGTCATCATAATTTGGTCGAAATTTCATATCACAAGGCCCCCCTGCCGGAAAAGGGCATTTTGCGGTTTGGCTTAAAACATCGAATCGACATCTGTGCTAAAAATATGCGTAAAGTTAGGTGACAAACCCTTTTAGCAAAAGTGGTTTTGCAAGGTTTTACTGGCCGTTTTTAAGTAAAAATATTAAGTCAAGGAGATTCGCAGATAAAGAGTGTTTAGTGTCTGGTTTATGCGACAGTAAGCATTTATATATCAAATGTAAACCGAAGCGTACTTAAAAACGGTCGAATTCGCGAATCTCAAAATTTAAGAAGGAGAACAAAAATGAGAAAAAAGAAAGGTTTTACATTAGTTGAGCTGTTGGTCGTGATCGCGATCATAGCGCTGCTGATGGGCATTCTGATGCCGGCGTTGGCCAGGGTAAGGCAGATTGCCTTTAGAATGGTCTGCGGGACGAACTTGTCCGGTATCGGCAAGGCAATGCTTATCTACAGCAATGATTACGACGACGAAATGCCACGGGCCGGCGGCAGAAACAGCGTATGGGGTGGCGGCATACCTATGTGGCTGGCCGACAACCGATTCACTGCTTACGGCTTAAGCGCCGACGGCAGCGGCGGCATGGGCACAATTTCGTCCAGTTTCTATCTTCTGGTCAAGTATGCCGAGGTAACACCCAAGTCCTTTATCTGCAAGGGTGATTCCGGGACCACGGAATTTAAGCCCTCGGACGACGGTGCAGGCGACAGAGAGCTTATTGACCTCTGGGACTTCGGCCTCGAGCCAAGAGAGCATTGCAGCTACTCTTACCATATGCCTTTTGGCTTGTATGCTCTGACCACGTCAAGCGAGCCCGGTATGGCGATTGCAGCCGACCGAAATCCATTCATAACCTCTCCCGCTGCAGAAGCCAAGGATATAACCGGATTCAATCCTGACGGAGGTACAGAATCAATCAAGGTTGGAAACGCCATTTCCCACCAGGAAGACGGACAAAACGTATTGTTTATGGACAGCCACGTTTACTTTCACAAGCAACCGTTCTGTGCCGTCGATGATGATAACATTTACCCCTACTGGGACGGTGGAGATATTCGACGAGGCGGCCTGCCTATACCTGGAGCCAGTGAGCCCGGGGACAGATTGGATTCGTTCCTGGTAAACGATGGCGAAGGTGGTGCAGCAGCTGCGCCCCCACCGAAGGGCAGGGGATGCTTCCTCGCTGATACGCCCGTATGGGTAAATGGGGCACTCGTGCAAATCTCGAAGGCTGTCGCAGGCCAGGCAATCAACTGTCTTGCAACAGCGAGCTTAGAGAAGCTCGAAGAGCACGAGGGAAGCTTCGAATGCCGCGACATAACGCTCGAAAACGGAAATCGCATCAGCGTCGTGGATGCACACTGCTTCATGCTTGATTCCGGACAATGGGTAGCTGCCCAGAATCTGGAAAGTGGCATGAACCTGAAATCGCTAAACGGCACAGTTGCTATCAAGAGCGTTGTAACCAGGGCAATGCCCTTCGTCGGCAAGGTCTATAACCTGAAGGTCAACGGCTCAGACCAGTACCCGGTCGGCAAAGATGGAGTAATCGTGCGCGATTTCTAATACGGCGTCTCAACACGGCTGTTCATAAAACAGCGTATTGTTTGATAGCCGGATAGCGTAAAGATTATTCTTGCTTCGGTTGTTTACAGGCGGCCTTATGCACAATCGCATAAGGCCGCTTTTTTAATACACTGACTGACACTGACTTTCCCCACCACAGGTGTGTGGGCTAAACTGCCTCCCGGCCTCTGGCCTTTGGCCTCTGATTTGTGATTTCTGATATAGGTACACGATTCTTGCAAAATCCCCATTCTGTCGCTATCATATTTCAAATGGCAGCAAAATCTCGCAAGGACAAGAATAAACAGGGTCCGGTGGCGGTCAATAAAAAGGCTTACAGAAACTTCGAGCTCATCGAGAAGTTCGAGGCCGGTCTTGGACTGTTGGGCGCCGAGGTTAAATCGCTTCGGGGCGGCGCCGCCGACCTGAACGGTTCCTACGCGAGGGTCGAAGACCAAGAGTGCTGGCTCGTCGGGGCAACCATCGCCCCATACCAGCAGGCCGGAGCCTGGCAGCACGAGCCGACCAGAAAAAGAAAACTGTTGCTGCACAAGGCCGAAATCCACAAAATAAGAACGAAGCTCGAGCAGCGCGGCTTTACCCTGGTGCCGCTGCGGATTTATTTCAACGATAGAGGGCTGGCAAAAATAGAATTGGCCCTGGCCAGAGGTAAAAGACAATACGACAAAAGAAAAGCAATTACCGAACGCGACCAAAAACGCGATGTCGATAGGAGTATGAAAAAATATCGCAAATAACCGTACATTCAAAGGGTCCTAATTATGGCTGAAGAGGAAAAGGAAAAAGAGAAAAAAATCATAGTCGATGAGGATTGGAAGGCTGAGGCGCAAAGAGAGAAGGAAATTTTAGCCGCAAAAGAAAAGGCTGAAAAGGAAAAGGAGCAGAAAGAAAAGCAGGCCCGCGGACCTTTACCGCAGGGTAATTTTGCCGCGCTGATAAGTATGCTCACCACGCAGGCATTATTCGCCCTGGGTCTGCTGCAGGTAAAGGGACAGGAAAAAAGAGAGCCGGATTTGGAACTGGCGAAATACAATATCGATATGCTCGAGACCCTTGAAGAAAAAACCAAAGGCAATCTGACCCAGGAAGAAGAAACGGTCCTTTCCAATACCCTTAATGAGCTTCGTATGGGCTATGTTAAAGTCGCAGAATAATAAAGAATCAAAATGCAAATGTCATTGCGAGCCCGAGCAAAGTGAGGGCGTGGCAATCCCTAACTTACGAATAGTTGAGATTGCTTCGTCCCCCGCTGCTTCGCTTTTGCGAAGCAAAACGGCGGGGGCTCCTCGCAATGACAATTTACAACATTTTTGCTTTTAGATTTTTCGATTTCTTTGCAGGATAACCAAATTGGCGAATATATTAGATAAAATAATCGCTGACAAAAGGGTTGAAGTACAATCCCGGCAATCACAGAGAAGTATCGAGAATCTCAAAGAGCAGATACGCTCTCTGGGCAAGTGCCGCAACTTCTACAAGGCCGTCACCAAACCCAACAGCCGCGGCATAAACGTTATCGCCGAGGTCAAAAAGGCCTCGCCGTCGGCCGGCATTATTCGCGAGGACTTCGACCCCGTGGTAATTGCGCAAACCTACAAAAAATGCGGCGCCGAGGCAATCAGCGTTCTTACCGATGAAAAATATTTTCAGGGACGGCTCGAATATATAAACCGGATACGGCAGGTGGTGGATTTGCCTGTTTTGCGAAAGGATTTTATTATCGACCTCTGGCAGGTGTACGAATCGCGCGCCGCCGGTGCCGATGCGATACTGTTAATAGCGGAAGCTCTAAAGCCCGGCGAACTGATGGACATGATGATAGCCGCAGCCGAGCTGACGCTAACGGTCCTTCTGGAAATCCACCGGGCCGATACGCTGTTAGGCGTGCGCAGCCTGATTGGCTTTCCTAAAAAAGGATACAGCGTTCTGGGAATCAACAACCGCAACCTGACAACGATGCAGGTCGATTTGAACACGACCAGCCGATTAGCGGAGTTTATCGATAACAAAAACGAGCTGGTCGCCGAAAGCGGGATAAAAACACGGGCCGACGTCGAAAAGCTGAAGTCCGTGGGCGTAAGAGCGATTCTAATCGGCCAGACACTGTGCGAAAACCCCGACATAGAAGAGAAATTTACTGAGCTGTTCGGCTAACAATCCTCAGCCATCCCCAAGCCTTCGACAAACTCAAGCGGGGCGCTGCGCTTTAGGCTGCCACCCTCCGTTAACTACCTACTTTTTCTTCTGCGCTTTTTTTATCCTGGCCCACGTGTCACGCAGCGATACCGTGCGATTGAATACCAGTTTCCCGTCTGCACTATCAGGGTCAACGCAGAAATAGCCAAGTCTCTCGAACTGGTATCTACTGCCCGGTTCAGCGCGGCCTAAAGACGGCTCAACCCTACAAGAAATTAGAATCTGGCGCGAGTTCGGGTTCAGGTTGGATTTGAAGTCCTCTCCCTCGGCTGTATCATCCGGATTTTCCTTTGTGAACAAATGGTCATACAATCGCACTCGGGCTTCGATCGCGTGGCCGGCTGAAACCCAGTGCAGCGTTGACTTGACCTTGCGTCCGTCCGGGGCGTCGCCGCCTCGCGTGGCCGGGTCATAAGTGCAGTGCAGCTCAACAATATTGCCATTTTCATCCTCAATTACATCCGTGCAGGTAACAAAATACGCATATCGCAGTCGAACCTCCCGGCCGGGGGCTAAACGGTAGAACTTCTTCGGCGGCTCGGCCATAAAATCTTCCCGCTCGATATAAAGCTCGCCTGAGAACGGAACCTTCCGCGTACCGGCGTTTGGGTCTTCGGGATTATTGATGGCCTCAAGCTCTTCTACCTTTCCCTCTGGGTAGTTGTCGATAATCACCTTGAGCGGCTGAAGCACAGCCATTACGCGCGGGGAGGTCTTGTTCAAATCTTCCCGCAGGCAGTGCTCTAATAGTGCGATATCGACAGTGCTGTTGAATTTGTTAATTCCGATCCGCCTGCAGAATTCTCGAATGGCCTTTGGTGAGCAGCCTCGCCTCCGCAGGCCGCAGATGGTCGGCATTCGTGGGTCGCCCCAGCCTTCCACATGACCTTGCTGCACTAATTGCAGCAGCTTTCGCTTGCTCATCACGGTATAAGTCAGATTGAGCCGGGCGAATTCTATCTGCTGTGGGTGATACGCCTCCAGCTCATCAAGGAACCAGTCGTACAGCGGACGATGGTTCTCAAATTCCAGCGTGCAGATAGAATGGGTGATTTTTTCAATAGAATCTTCAAGGCCGTGGGCCCAGTCATACATCGGATAGATGCACCATTTATCGCCGGTGCGAGGATGCGCCGCGTGGAGAATTCGATACATAACAGGGTCGCGCATATTCAGGTTGGGGGCTGACATATCGATTTTCGCCCGCAGCGTACGCGAGCCATCCGGAAATTCGCCCGCCTCCATCCGCTCGAACAGGTCGAGA
>CAZLIO010000190.1:0-5009 GCA_964559025.1 uncultured Pirellulales bacterium
TAGGCTCCCGTTGTCCCGCTAAATCCCAGTGCCCCGCCAAAGCCTTCCGGGCCGTCTCCCCATTCGGGTGTTCCCTGCACCGTGCCATGGTGGTCATTGCCGGAGCTATCGTTGACAGTGATCCCGGAACCCTCATCAAATCTCCACCAGCCTACAAGCTCAGCACTGGCCGTATTCGTCAGATTTAGGCCCAAAACCAAAACAAAAGAAATTAGACAAATCAATTTCTTGGACATAATATTACTCCTTCAAAAAAATATAAACGAACGATAACAACTTTCACACCCATTATGGTACTGCGGACAATCTATCATTAAGCCGGTTATCCATCATGACAACAGGGTCTTCGATGTCAATCCCGTTAGAGGCTTTTTCCGTTGGCTCTCTAACGGGGTCAACCTTGCAATCGGCATTTATATCGCCAGTCAAATCCAACCTGTCGGGACGTGTCCGCGGCACGGCGGGCTACTCAATACTATAGCTACCAGCCGGGCACAACATTATCTGGTCAATATATATATGGTCTATGTCTTCACCCTCCTGATCTGATATCGTTCCGTCGCCAAAGCCAATAGTAAGCTTTTTGATATTGCTCAAGTCTACGCCACCACTGCTGAACTGCTCAAGTGCCACGGTCCACTGGCGCCATATATCCGACTGACAGGCATAGGTGTATGGGTGCTCAACCTTGAAGCTTTGGCCGGCAGCATCCTCCAGCTTCAAATACATCAGATGCTCCATATTTTCGTGCTCACCTATGAAGGACAATGACACCGCCTCAACGGCTTGAACCGTCCAATCCTGTGGGCTGTCAAATGTCCGTGTGGCCTCAGTAAAGTAAGGCTCATACTGATTTTGGAATTCAAACCGCATAGAGTTGTTGCCCTGGCTGTCTGTCGCGAAAAAGACGTAATCGAAGTCGAGGATACTTTCAATCCATTCAGCCCTTATACCTGCATGGTCTGCATAGGACTGAAAATCTTCCACGCTTATAAACTCCCCCGCCGTAAAGGTCCAGGTGTGTCCTGTGACTGTACCCGAAGGCCCGATTTGGTCGACGCGCCATTCGTAACTCTGGCCTAATTCAAGTGTCCCCGGGTCAAAGGTGGAACCTGCAGGAGCCGGCTCAACCTTTTCCATAGCACCCTTTTTACCGAACCACAAATCGCGTGAGGTGGCAAATGCCGCCTCTAACCAGGTAAGCTCAGCGTCCACATCTACATCTGCCGCGCCGTCAGCAGGAGAAGGATTGACGGCCGCCGGGCCGTCAGAAACGGAGAAGACATCGTCAAAAGTGCAGTGATAGCCGGCCGGCTCCTCATGTTCATTCTGTGCAAAGATCCCGCTTACACCGCTGGTAAAGACGGCGTCTTGTTCAACCTCCTCTTCCCACGGGTCGTTACCGTTGGTGTCCACCATTGTCGCGGTCCTTACTACGAGTGGTCCGCCTTTGTACTCATAGAGACTACCGGTTACGTACACGGGACCCGAGCCGACAACATCCAGCTCGGCATAGTAGCTCCTGGCATGGCCCAGGCCTGGTGCAGGAACTTCCAAAAGCAGCTCTTCTTCGTTCCTCATGATGTTACTCATATTGACGACCTTCTCGATATCAATGTCCATGTTGGCGGGGCCATCCTCCCAGTCTATATGCATCACATAGACCTGAGTTGCAAACAAGCCGGGAGCAAAGCCGGTGAGCGTTCCATCCGGGTCAATGATGTAGGTTGCCCTTGCCATTAAGCCGTGGTAATTCCGGGAGGCATCGCCCGTAACATTGACCACGGCCCCAACACGGACGTCGGTGAACACTTCGTTTGAACCAAAGGCCGCGCCGAATTGCGAGCCGCCGATGCCCGCCGAGCTTGTCTCATCAAAGCTGAGGTATTTGTTGCCATCTGGACCGGTCATGATTGTACTCGTGAACGTTTTGGTCATATCTGGAATACAAGTGAACACCCATGTTGGCAGGTCGAGCTCGTCGCCGTCGAAGCTCTCCGACCAGTTGGCTTGTACTGTGCCGCTCGCTGCCACAATCAATCCTACTACTGCGCAAATTACTACCTTTTCTACTTTAGACATAATAATCCTCCTTCAAAAAAGTTAAAATCAAAACGAACGATAATAATTTCTACACTCACTATATTCTACATTGGCCCAAGATATGTTTTTGCGATTTGCCACCATCTCCTTCCATCAAAAGGCCGATACGAATTGTTGATTGGGACGTAAGAATCTTTACTTGTGAGGCACCTGTACTCACGTTACCCCCTTTGCTGTCTGCGACAGCAGACAAGGGGGTGCGAGCACAGAGAAAAGTTATGACTTTCAACTCTTCTGTGCCTCTCTCAACAATTTTTCAGCTTTTTACCAAAAAAATATAGACATTCCACACGGCGCAAGGCCGAAATCCACAGAACTCATCTATCCCATTTATAACACATTTCCCACTTTCTTGTCAAGAGTAATTGGCATTGTTTCCGGGGTGTATATTGCAAATATTGTTGCAAATCCGGGCAAACATCCGCAAAATGGTACAAACAGAACGCAAAATGGCGTTCCTTTAAGAATGAAGGAGAACAACTGTGATGACGAGAAAAGGTGAGAGCATCACAATTAACCGCTTGCGATTTATTCGGCCGCCTGGTAATCTACTTGTTACGTGGTTGGTTTCTGAACTGTCTGAGCCCGGCCTTCGCAGCCGCTTCGGCGGAGTATGCTCCGACCAAAGAACCCGACCGTGGGTTTTGAGATTTCGATGATTTCCGGCGTAGGCCGGTATCGTTATTGGGAGTTGGTTAAACGTGGCAAGGTTCGTACATTTTGCGCTTCTTGCGATGTTGTTTGCAAACAGCTTCTTTACCAAAGCTGTGATTTCAGCAGCTGAATCTACTGCCGAGAAGCCCCAGGCCGTGGACGATCTGTTTGCCGGCAGATTCAACTGGACAGTCAGCCCGCCTCTGGTTCAGCCCCTCGAGCGGCCGGGTGAGCAGACTTACTCGATCAAAGACCCAACAATTGTTCGCTACAAAGGCCAATGGCATCTGTTCTGCACAATTCGCGGCAGGGAACGGTCGCACCAAATCGAGTACCTGCGATTCGATGATTGGCCCCGGCACGCCGGGGTCGAAAACGCTGAACGGTATTTGCTGAAACTCTCGGATGGATATTTCTGCGCACCACAAGTTTTTTACTTTACACCTCACAAACAATGGTACCTTATATACCAGGTCATCGACAAATCGCGCAAGCCCGCCCTTCAGCCTGCCTACTCGAAGTCGGCTGACATCGCTGAGCCCAATTCCTGGACCAGGCCGAAACTGCTCTTCCGGGCCCAGCCCAGGAACGTAAAGAGGTGGATTGACTTCTGGGTGATTTGCGAGGCCAATCGTGCGCACCTGTTTTTCACGTCCCTTGATGGCCGAATGTGGCGCTCCGAGACGAAGCTGGCCGATTTTCCACACGGTTGGAGCCAACCCGAAGTCGTGCTGCAAGGTGATGTTTTTGAGGCGAGCCATACGTACCGCCTAAAAGGGCTTAACAAGTTCCTGACAATCATCGAGGCCCAGGACTCAGGGCGACGGTACTACAAAGCTTATGTTGCCGAGAGACTCGACGGCCGATGGAGCCCCTTGGCCGCAACGAGAGATAAACCATTTGCCGGCCCGGTCAATACGCGGCCTACCGGTGCCCGCCCGTCTTCGGTCGGCCAAGCCGAGACAGGCTGGACCGATTCGTTCAGTCACGGTGAGCTTATACGAGACGGCTTCGACCAGAACCTCACCGTAGATCCTGCCAAAATCAAACTCCTGTTTCAAGGTGTCAGCGATAAAAATAAGGCAGGAAAAAAGTACGGTCAGATCCCATGGCGGCTTGGGATACTGAGCCCGGCCCGGAAACCGCGCGAAGTGCGGGAATTTGATTGAGGCTTATGTGTTATGTTTTTGGCTCGACAGATTCGCTGGCAGGCGCTAAAATAAACATCAACGTCAAGGTTCACCCCGTGAGAGGCGAAAAGAAAATCTCTCACGGGGTAAACTCAAACAGACATCATAAACACCGGCCCTGAAATGCCGGCTCGTAGGTAGGAGTGCAAAATATGTCAAATCTATTGAGACTAAAGCAAACCAAGATTGTCCCGCACCAATTGTACCCCAGCGAGTGCCATCTATCCCGAAAGAAGACGGCGCTAATTCGCTACATAACGATTGGTGTGGGACTGGCAATTCTCGCCCCCGCATTGATCTGCCCCGGGCGGATTTTTGCGGCTGAGGACTGGCGACAGTTTAAGTATGATTCCAGACACTCAGGCAACGCTCCCGACAGAACCGTAACCGTGCCGCTCGGTTTGATTGGCGCTGTGCCGCTGACCGATTCTGTCCTGACCGCACCGGTTGTCGCCGAAGGCCGAATTTACGTAATCGACGCCTCGGGTGTGGCCTTTTGCATTGACGCCAAGACATTGAAAGTAGTATGGCAAACCCCCACACGCGGCGGTAAAGACAACTGCAACAACGTCTCTTCACCGGCCATCATCGGCCGTTACCTGCACTTCGGCACAATGGCCGGGTACTACTATGTACTGGACGCAGCAACCGGTGCCGTAGTGAAGGAGATTCGCTGCGGCGAACCGGTTTTCAGCACCCCCGTCATCAATAACGGCCGGGTCTATTTTGCCACACTTGGCTCCCGTGTCTATGCCCTCGAACCCGATGGGTCCGTTTGCTGGACGTGGGACTTCGTAAAAGAGATTCCCGGTTTTGACGGTAATCGCTGGAGCGGCGAGGAGTGGGCCAGGCATAAGAACGGGCGTGTTACCTGGCGGGACCAGTTCTGCTGTTCGATGGATATTGCTATGCACGGCAGGGTGCTCGTTGTGCCGGCAGGCGGTTCAGCCGTCTGCCTCGAGGATATGGGAAGCCGGCCTTCAGTTCGTGGGATGGCTACAGTGCCGTCGTATGCAGGTTCTGAAAAGCCCGCCACGTTCGGGATAGCTTTGGGTGAGGATG
>CAZLIO010000190.1:5019-6755 GCA_964559025.1 uncultured Pirellulales bacterium
ACAATACAGGCCGGGTCGAGGTAATCCGCCTTGACAAAGATAAAGTAATCACCGAGCACATTGAAGGCACACAGACCGAGATAAACCGTCCGGGCTCATTGAGTTTCTCGTCGGTGAGTGTGCGCGGTGACGATGTCTATCGATGCCGGCCCGAAGAAGATTTTGGTTTATGTAAACATTCTCGGGGAAAACCCACTCAAAAGCTCGGAGGCTATCCATCCATCACGCCGCCGATTCTGCTCCAGGACAAGGTAGTTTACGGCGGCCTCGATGGAAACCTGTATGTCGTGTCGATGTCGGGCAATGATGTATGGTCCTTCAAGACGGCCTTTGCAAGAGCAATCTCAGTGCCGGTCGCTGTCTGCGACGGGCGAATCTACTTCGGCTGCGAGGATGGATACCTGTACGTCCTGGGACCGGACGGCAAAGCGCCTCTGCCCACAAAAGACCTTGAACTATGGAGGATTAGAAGTCCCTTTACGGGTAAGCTCGCCGAGTCCAAATATGATTGGTTCACTAACTTTGGCAACCTGGCCAGCACAAACTCCAACAGTCAAGGCGTAAAGCCACCTTTCAAGGTCAAGTGGATTCGCCGGTACGAAGGCACTTTCAAGCACCTTCCCGTATGTGGAGCCGGCCGAATGTACACCCACACCGCCGAGGGCCAGGTCTTCGCCGTAGAGCAGGAGACCGGACGGCTCCTGTGGCGGCGCTACTGGCCCGGCGCACATATCTCTTTCACCAGTCCAATCTACTACAATGAGCGATTGCTTGTACCCCAGGCAGGTATGGAAAAATCGCGAATGCGCTGCCTTGACGCGGCGACAGGCCGGCTGCTCTGGGAGGCGCCCTTCACCGGTTCGCCGAGCTGGAGCCGACAACAGCCGCCAACCATCTATAAGAACCTTGCTGTTTATTCCTTTGGCACGGGCAAGTACGCGCCACAAGGGACGGAAAAAGCATATGTTCACAAGGGACAGCCTATCAAAGCCCCAGATGGCGCGGAGGTGATGAGCTGGATTTATAGCCACGATAATCCCTACTATCCTAAAGACCAAAAGCCGCTCATACGGGCCTGGGACATTGATAATGGCCGCGAAGTCTGGACGATAGACTTTTCTCAGTTCGGCTCCGGCGGCAACGATGGTGGTTTGTGTTTGATGGATGATACGCTGTACTATTCGTGTTTTTTCGGTTACGCGGCCAGAGGAAAAAAAGACCTGCCCGGTGCAAAGGGCCTAACCGCAGCGATTGAACCGGCCACCGGCCGGGTGATTTGGTTGACGACCGAGTACTATGTGACCGCGGGTACCACTATCAGTGCCGAAAATGGGCGTTTGTATCTGGGCGGTTACAATCCACCGAACCCAAAGACAAAAAACCGCCACGTATGGTGTCTGGATGCGCGAAACGGCTCGCTCATCTGGCAGTCCGAACCGGTCGGCAAAGCGGTCAATGTGGTAACAATAGGCCGAGACTTCGTTTTTGTTCACGGCTCAACAGGCCAACCGAGCTTCCTGATTAACAAAGATTCCGGCAAAATCCTGTCAAGCTTCGATATGAAGTATGCCTGTACCCGATTCACTTTGTCAGAACCTTACCTGCTGGGCTCTAACATGGACTTTATTGATACTACCAAGGGCAACAAAGTCGTTTCTTCCGGCCCCTGTGTGGATGCGCGGGAATGTGTCGGGGCCGTTGTCTCCAATGGCCGAATCTTCTACACCTCTCAGGCA
>CAZLIO010000191.1:0-6721 GCA_964559025.1 uncultured Pirellulales bacterium
ATGAAACCGCCTTCCGGCCCCAAAAAAACAAACCCAATTCAAACCCAATACAAACCCAATCAAAGCTTGTCCTGAGCGCAGTCGAATGGGCCAATTTACGAAAGTCCAAAATGAACTTAAAATCGCTTGCTAGAAAATCTGGCCACAACCATATCCGGTATTTCGAGTGAAATTTATTGACTGTGTGGTGTAATAGTGTATAATAATATAGGGCAGGTAGTATGGAGAATAAAGGGTATGCAATTCAGTTTATCTGAATTTCCACAGCTCTTACGGCGGTGGTATCGCTGTACCTTAGACGTGCTGAAAATATTAGGACTTTTTGAGGATAAACAATGAAACGCACAACCATGCTTCTAATGGTTGTTCTGATGGTGTTGCAACTGTGCTGCAGCGGTCTGTGGGCGCGGCCGACAACGGCAAACGAGGCTGAAAAAGTGGTGGCAGGCTGGCTCAAAACCAACGCTCGACCACTTGGTACGGCCCTTGGCCGACAGATAATAAAGATCGAGACCTTCATCGATGATAATGACCAGCCGGTTTATTACGTTGTCTATTTACAGCCAAATGGTTTTGTGATTGTCTCGGCGGACGATTTGGTTGAGCCGATTATCGCGTTCGCCGATGACGGCACCTTCGAGCCATCACTCGACAGTCCATTAGGGGCTTTGGTAAACAACGACCTTAACGGGCGAATTACGGCAGTTCGCAATACATTCAGTCTTCAAATGGAAGCTCCCGGCGGCCCTCGAAGCAAGTGGAGACACCTTATCAGCCTTGCGGAGGCTTCCGAAAACAGCTTTGGCTTAATGGGGCTGATAACACTTTCCGATGTTCGCGTGGAACCTCTCATAAAGAGCAAATGGGGCCAGCGTTATATCTGCGGTGAGAACAGCTATAACTATTACACGCCCAATAACTATCACTGCGGGTGTACAGCGACGGCGATGGCCCAGCTGATGCGGTATTACGAGCACCCCACCGGGAGAATGAAGATAGGCCGTAGAAATTTCTCGATTAAAGTTGATGACGAATCGGAATCAGCATATACGCTTGGCGGTGACGGAAAGGGCGGACCGTACAAATGGTCCCTGATGGAGCTTGAGCCCGGCTGCAGCACAACGTTAGAGCAAAGACAGGCCATTGGAGCACTTTGCTATGATGCCGCTGTTGCCGCCCAGACGGAATTCTCCAAGAACAGCTCAGCATCCAACCTGCACGATGCCAGGGACGCGCTGCAGGATACCTTCATGTATAATAATGCCATCCGTGCCTCGGACAGCAATGGCAATATGGGTGGTAGTGTGCTAAATAATATGGTCAACAGCAACCTCGATGCCGGCTATCCTGTAATCCTCGGCATAAAGAGAGAGCAGACCGATGCGGGACATGCGGTTGTAGCCGATGGATACGGTTATGACTTCTCGAGGCTCTATCATCATCTTAATATGGGCTGGAGCGGCAGTGACGATATATGGTACAACCTGCCCGACATTGACAGCTCTCGTGCGGAATACTATGACACTGTTACCGGATGCATCTATAATATTTTTCCTTCCGGCTCAGGCGAGATAATCAGCGGACGGGTAACCGATACATCAGGTAATCCTATCAGCGATGCTGCGGTCACTGCAGAAGGCGGCAGGGGCCCCTATACCGCAGTAACAAACGACAAGGGTATCTATGCCCTGGCGAAGGTCGGCCCATACACGGCGTACATTGTCAGTGTAACGAAGTCCGGGTACAATTTTACATCGCAGGGTGCAAGTACAAGAAAATCCGAAGATTCTACTCGCGCTTCCGGGAATAAATGGGGAATCGATTTTGTGGGTGAGGGGGCGTCCGTCCCTCCTGCCAACCCTGTTCCGCCCGCTCCCGCTTTATATTATTCTGCAGAGGACTTTGAAACGGACGATTTCACTAAACTTCCCTGGTCACACTCCGGCGACGGCAATTGGACCGTTACAACCTATGAGAAATATTCCGGAGCCTATAGCGCCCAAGCCGGCAGTATTAACCACGATGAAAGTACTACTCTGTGGGTTAGACTCGATTGCATAGCCGGAGATATCACATTCCATCACAAAGTCTCTTCTGAATTAGGTTGTGACTATTTGGAATTTTACATTGATGGAGTGAGAAAAGGCCGGTGGTCGGGCACAACGGATTGGGAGCATGTATCGTTCCCTGTGGCAGCGGGGACAAGAATTTTTGAGTGGGCGTATTCAAAAGATGGTTCCATATCCACGGGCTCGGACGCCGCCTGGATTGACGAGATAGCATTTCCGCTCGACTGCGGCGTGCTCCGCGATTTTGACAGTAACGGCCAGGTTAATTTTATTGACTTTGCTTTTTTTGCGAGCCAGTGGCTGGGACCCCGCAAGGAGGGAAACCCGCAACGTGGTACACCTGATTTGGCCGACCTGAATGGTAATGGCGGTGTGGATTTCGAGGACCTGGCTATATTCTCTGAAAACTGGCTTCTGGATTTAACGCCCTGTACAGTAAAACAGTGAACCTACGGCTGTACGCCTTTCTATCTGATATTAAAGTCTTCTGCAAAATCGAGGTTAGGCATACTTTGAAAAGAAAAAATTGTCTTCTAATTTTTTTCTTTTCAAACAATAAATTATTGTCCAGTAAACGTTTATTTGATTATTTAAGAAAACCAAAAAACTCCATTCTCCGTAGCATAGCTACTGCGAAGGATGAACTGATTTTCTTAAATAATATATGCCTAACCTCTATTTTGCATAAATCTATCTGACATTAATCTTGGGACTGCTGTTCGAGAGCTAACAACCAGATCTCCATAAAGCGGTACAAATCATCGTTGTCCACTTGCCCGTCACCGGTAAGGTCAGCATCATAATCTTTTTGGAGCCAATAAGCAGCGAAAAGGCTAAAATCTGTGATATCCACATTACCGCTGCCGTCCATATCACAATCACCGATTTCCGGTATGCCCCGGTACAGATGCACCTTTCCGTCACTGGCCCCAATGAGCACATCGGGGTAGGCGTCTATCGGGCCGAAGTGGCCGTCTCCGGTCCAGTAGCAGAGGAAGGGCCTGGAGCGCGGCGAGCCAGGAAGGTCAATCGGAACACCATTGGACTCAACGAGCTTGTAATCAGAGAAAATCGGCTCGGCATCGGTACCGATATTTTGATAGAACAGCAGTTGGCCGTCCGTGTTGCCGGCAAGAATGTCTTTCCGGTCATCCATATCCAGGTCGATAACTATGGGACTTGAGCGTTTGCCGGGGACAGCCAGGTCTGAGCCGTTTGCCTGTGCGAAGGTTTCGGCGAGAAAGTCCGGCTCGGTGTCGGTCCCCTCATTGATAAAGATATGTATCCTTCCGTCATAGGCCCCAGCGACCAGGTCCTTCCTGCCATCGTTGTTCCAATCCACAAGGCAGGGGGTCGCTCGGGCTCCGGCGTTGATGTTTGTCTTTGAGCCGGGCAGCCCAACCTTCAGAAACGTTCCGCCATCGAACGTCGGGCTTTCATCAGTGTCAATGTTCAGAAAGATTTTGACGGTCCCATCGGCCTGTCCCACAAGCAGGTCCTTGCGCTCGTCCGCATCCCAATATTCCACCCTCGGGAAACAACCCAAGCAGCCGGACGCAGGACAAACCAAATCAGAACCGTCGGACTGGGCGTAGAAGTAATCCGAGAACTGCGGACTGGGTTCGGTTCCCACGTTAAGGTACACGCGGACTTTTGCATCCCCAAAGCCGCCGCCTTCGCCGATGACAAGGTCATTCAGTTTATCGTTGTTCCAGTCCACAAAGGACGGCACGGAGTAACCCGGCACTTGGATATCGACACCATTGGCTTGGATAATTTCTTCGGGCCCAAGATTCAGCACTTTAGTTGTATCATCCTTGCCGCCGGTAGCCGAAAGAGTCTCCAGCTCCAGGACAGCACCGTCAAAACCTGCTTCCCCGGCGACGTAATTACCACTGAGAGGACCCGTAAGCATCAGGGTGACATAGTTATCGGCTAAATCTTTCGACCAGTCGTGCTGGTTTATATCTATTTCTGTTGTCACCCAAGCCCAGCTGTCAGCATTGAAACCGATTAACGCTATCAGCTCGGTTGCCTCTTTAACAACTTCTTCATCCGGGTCGTGAGGCCAGGAGAAAACCCAGTCGTCGTTCGGGTCGTACCATAGCGTTCTTTGGATCCTGACGTTTTTTGCATAGTCATGCATACGGACAGTGAAGGTTGCCGATATAATCTGTTCCGAATCCGGTATTTCAGTAATATCGAAACAGTACCAGGCTTGTTCGTGACCTATTTGGCCTATAGTATCGGCTCTATCCTGCACCACAGAATCAGCGATATTGGGCCGGGATGTCTCGAACGCTTCAATCGAGTAGGTATCAGCAAAAGCAGGAGCGGCCCCAAGCAAAAGAACCAAGGTCAGAATATATAATTTTGCCTTCATTATTTCTCCACCTAATTTCTTTATGATTATTATGGCCGACAATATCGGACATATATGTTACATCTTGCGCCAGCTTCCGCCGGTGCGCAAAATAAAAAAAGTGCAGAGGACGGTTGTTTTAATGGAGCAGGCATCTTCAGAAGACACTAAAAGAGATGCTCCACCACCCTTTCTGAACAAATAACAGTGTACTTGATTGGTGAAAAAAAGTCAAGAGAAAACTGTGGCAATTTTCGCAAACATGTTCGTTATTTTGTAAGGTTTATTATCAGTCGTTTCCAGCCCACAAACAGTTCGGCGGTTTGCTCTTCAACCCTGAAAGCCCTGCATTTTTACTTCTATGAGTTGCCTTCTTAGCAGTTTATCGGTTATAATTATCAATATACAAGAAAGGGGCAAGGCAGATGCGAAGATTAGCGGCTATTGTTGTTTTCCTGCTACCAGTTATTGTCGTGTTGCTGGCAGCTATTTTATTAGCCACGTGCGTTCAAAGGAAAGGACGGATTATGAATGAACAAGCTAAGGCCGTTTCCACGCCGGGCGTTAAAAATCTTACCATCACAGTAGTATATGACAACAATCCCTACAAGCAGGAGCTGGAAACCGACTGGGGATTTGCCGCAGCTATAACCGGCACCAAAAAAACCATTCTCTTCGATACCGGCGGCGGCCGGTTGCTGCTCGATAATATGGAAAAATTAGCAATAAAGCCTGACAGAATAGATGTGGTTGTTCTTTCTCATATTCACGGCGACCATACCGGCGGATTGAGCGGCTTTCTCGAGAAGAACTCCAATGTTACTGTCTATATGCCGGTGTCCTTTCCAAAAAAATTTAAAGATAACGCGCGAAACTCGGGAGCAAAAATAATTGAAGTCAACCCCGTTAGAAGTAAAGCGTCGATTTCTAACGGGGTCAACGAGTCTCTGCAAATTTGTGAAAATGTCTATTCGACCGGCCAGCTTGGAAAACTAATTAAAGAGCAGTCCTTAATTATCCGGACGGACAAGGGCCTGGTTGTAATAACCGGCTGTGCGCATCCGGGAATAGTAAATATTGTGAATACAGCAAAGACCCTGATGAGGGTTCCCGCCTTGCGGGGTCCCAAAGATGATATTCTTTTGGTAATGGGCGGTTTCCATCTCGAATGGGCAACCAAAGGCAGGATAGAAAAAATCATCTCGGCTTTTAAGCAATTGGGTGTACGCTACGTCGGCCCCTGTCACTGCTCAGGCCACAAGGCAAGAAGCTTATTTGAAAAACATTTCGGCAGCAATTACATAAACATCGGCGCAGGAAAAGTAATAACTTTGACCGATTTGCGATGAATCCCGCTCATCCGATGGGCGGGGTGTAGCTGGCAGTTGTCAGTAGTCTTTAAACTTTCTCATCCATTGTGGCCAGTCCTCGGCGATAGCGCCGCCGGCTTTGGTCCAGGGGCCTGCGGTGTCGAACTGGCGGTGCCACTTGAAGGTCCACAATTCTTTGAGCCCGACCTTTCTGACAGACCAATCCATGAAAAGACTGTTTGTACCTCCACCATGCCGGTTGATGCAGACAGTACACGCCGGCCACTCAGGCTCTTCCGGAGTATACATATCGTCATACTGAGGGGGTGGGTCATAGCTGGTGTCCAAGCTGGCGCCAGCGTGGATGCTATCGAAAAATACGGGCACACCTGATGCACCCTTGGCAGACCAGGCCCTCCAGGCCTTGGTACCGATAGTCGAACTGGCAGGGAGGGGGCGGATGAACAAATACCAAAGCCAGGCGTTCGCGCCATAGCTGCCGGCAAAGGCCCCCCAGGAAGGGTGCCCGTTATTTACCCAGGCGGAAAACTTACTGCCCGGCAACTCTACAGATTCATAAGGAGTCTCGGAGCGCCCGAGCTTCGTGGCCATAGGACACAGGGACAGATCATTAAAGTCGCCGTAGTAAGTGCCCCACTTGGGCGTCTCTCCCTGCATCCAGGGCCACCACCAGCCTCCCCAAGGTGCATCAGATGGATTCTGGCTCCCTTCATCAACAGAATACGTCGCAAATGTAAGGCCCCATTGGTGCAGGTTCGATTGACATTTAGCTGCTTTAGCCTGTCTCTTGACCCGCTGGAGCGTGGGCAGCAATATCGCCATCAACAGCACAATAATGGAAATCACCACCAAAAGCTCTATTAACGTAAACCCGACTCGTTTGCACATGACGCTTGTTCTTCTCTTTTAAAGGCTCCTGCAAAATTGAGGTTAGGCATATATTATTTAAGAAAATCTGT
>CAZLIO010000192.1:0-6712 GCA_964559025.1 uncultured Pirellulales bacterium
TGAGGTGCGGAGGGAGAGGAAAAAGCGAGATATCCTCAGCCCTGCGAATGTGCTTTAATTAATAATATATCAGATAATATACCACAAAGGTCTATGCAAAGCTATACTTTTTTTGCTAATTTTTTTCAAAAATTTAACCTCGCCCAGAGGCAGTGTTAGTTAATTGGTTAATTGGTTAATTGGTTAATTGGTGATTAGCCACTGGTAGCTAAATTCGGCTAAATCCTGCTCATCAATTTTGTTATCATCAATCAAATCCGCCGTTAGCGGTTTTTGTCTTTTGAGCCATTCTTCAGCCAGGATGCAGTAGTCGTAAAAATTGACAAATCCGTCGCCATTAAAGTCCGCCGAGCCGACCATTTGTTCTATGCAGCCGAAGACGCCGTAGTCAGAGCCGTCCTGTCCGTAACTTTGCCAGGCCATAACAAATTTACCATTAAGTCCCATTGCAACGCTCGGCCGCTTTTGGTCGTCCGCCATATAGGTATTGACCTGAAATTCATTGCCAAGGGGTACGCCTGAGCTGTTATATCGCTGGGCGAATATGTCTCTTTCATTAATGTCGGGGTCAATTTTAATGTCCCACACAATTATAAACCGCCCCCGATTATTCATCGCTATCTGCGGATTCTGTTGCGGCCCTGTAAGAGTTGTGTTGACGATAAACTGCTCGCCTATCGCTGTTCCGTCAGGTTTGTAGCGCCGGGCGTGAATATCATCCAGGCCGGCGAGCTTAGGGTCGCCGTCCCAGGCCACTACAAAATTTCCGGCCATATCCATCGTAATTGAAGGCTGCGTGATGGAGCTGAATCTGATTGTGCTTACCTCGAAAGGCCCGGTCTTAGCGGTTCCGTCTGCGTTGTAAAGGCGGGCTATTATCGAGTTGCTGCTTTTATCCCGCATCCAGATAACCGCGAAATTGCCTTCTGCGTCCATCGCCACATCCGGATAACGGCTGTCCGATGCTTCCTCGTTAATGACAAACTCCGGTCCAATGCTTGAACCGGTGCTGTCATACAACCGCCCACATACTGCCTTGTTGCTCTGCGCCGGAACATTCATACTCTCCCAGACGATGATGAAGCCGCCGTCATTATCCATAGCCACGCGTGGGTAAAGTTGTTTGTCGTTGGTATAGGTGTTGACGCGGAACTCGCTGCCGAGAGGCTGGCCGTTGGCGTTGAACCGTCTGGCGAAAATACCTTCTTTGTCTTCTCCCGGCCCGTACCAGGCGACCACAAAATTTCCTCCGGCATCCATTGCAACCGATGGCTCTCTTTGATTGCCGCTGGTTTCAGTATTGATTTGAAATTCACCGCTTGCAGGTTTGCAGTTAGAGTCGAAACGCTGTCCAAAAATGCCGTTCGAGCTGCCATCCTGAAGATAGCTGTTCCAGACTACAACAAAATTGCCTTGGGCATCCATCGCTATGTCAGGATTTTCCTGCTTATTAGATTTGTGTGTATTTGCCTGGAACTCGGCCAAGCAGACCATCGCTGCGACTAAAGTTATTGCCACAGCCGCCAGATAACTCCGTTTGAGCGCCAAAGTGACATCCTCCTATGAATAAAATCGCGAACCCGCATTCTAACTGCTTAGCCCCGGCTGTCCAGGAAAAAAATAAGGCTTCAGAAAAAATGCTCTTCTGCCGATTTCTGAGAATAGGTTTAAAATGATACCCCTGGAGACGAGCTCGTCGTTTAATGGCCAGTGAGGTGCTTTAAGTTGAAAGATGATGAGCGGTCTGTGAGATTCTTCAAATTGACTTAACTACCTTTTCGTTGTGCTTCAGGGCCGTCCTCAAGAAATTCCTGAGTAGATTTATTAACAGCAAAGTTGATATATTTATGACGGCCGCAAGATTTATTCTGTTTGCTTCAAACGCACTTTTGGATGTGCACAGCCCTTATTTGTAAGAAAAAAAGTTTATTATAGGACTATTTATGGTTTTTCCTCAAAATTAAGATATGATATAATTCGAATGGAGATGTGATGAGGAGCTTTGTCCCGGCCGACTAGAAGTTGTTTCAAAACTGCTTTCGTCGCGAGAACGGTCGATATTTATTCTCGCAAGGCTTCAGGTTCAAAATCGCCGCAGGCGTAGCAAAAGCTATGTCGAGGACGAATTTTGTGCCGACAACGCCGCGAGAGGAAATTGCAGCCGTTCACAGTAGAAATTGAGTTTTGAAACAACTTCTATGAAACTGCGTCCAAGTGGGACCTTCAGCGGGGCACCGAATTGTTTTTTTTAAAAAAAGATAAATCTCAGTGAGGAGAAAGGAGCAGGGATGCGCTTTTTCAAGAAATTGTTCGGTTCTGTATCGAATTCAAATAACAAAAATGATTATGCTCGGGCCACTTTGGAGTATGCCACAAGTTTTAGGACATTTAAAAGTAACGCAATAGCCTATAACAATCGGGGCCTTGCCTTTGAAGCTGATTCTGAATATGCCCGGCCTGTCTCAGGTTACACCAGGACACATCGAATAAAACCGAACAATGCAATAATCGTAATGAATATCGGAGTTGCCGGCTCACAAAAGCAGCGATTTTCTGTAACTTTTTACAGATATTTCGCTTCTAAGACTTCTCTGTTTATTAGCCGCAATTGATATATAATACAACTTATGCCGGGTTCGTTGTTTAAATGGCCTCTTGTGAGTTGTAAATTGGAAGCTGAGGGGCAGTCTTATCAACTTTGCAAGTTATTTCAGTTCAGGATTTTCTTTAGGACAGGCTCTGAGAGGTGTTTTATCGTTCTAAAATGGCCAAACTCAAGCCGAAGGGTATCTGAGATAGGGTTGGGGGATTTTAAGGCAAATAAGAATGAAAAGAGCGGCTTTATTGGGTTCATTAGCATTATTTTTCGCCGGGTTTGAAAGGCAATGGTTCAGCGAACTGAACGGCAACGCGGCGCCAATAGCTATATACTTTGTCAACCCGGCAGACATGAGCTGAACGGGTAAAATTTACCAAATCAAAGGAATGATCCGGGCGATAATTGGGGACCTTGAAACGAGCGATTATATGTTGGCCGAAGCAGGGACAACTACCGTGGGCGTAGGTTATAAACGCAGCACCCCTGCTGGAAATATCAACAATCTGTCCCTGTGCAAGTGTCTCTTTAGGATGCTCGCCAAACCAGACCGGCGATGAATAACACAATCTTTGTTCTGTTCTTCGCTCGTCCAGCCCGTGATACGGGCGTGGCTCATTTGGCTTGTGCATTATCAGCGCCCCTAAAATTTCATACTTTTGTTTAATGATTTGCGAATCGACAGATTTGAGGCTTGACTTTATTAAAAATAGTCGAAAAACAGCGGCTTTTGAGCCAAAAATGAGTTTTTACACACTTTAAAAGGCCGGCATTTTTCTTCTCGCCATCACCCGTTAGGTTTATCTTCGGGTGCGCTCAGGTCTTTTGACCCAAAGTATTCTTAGCTAAAATCGTATGCTTTTTCTATTCGGGTTTCTTTGAGTAATGAATAACCGATAGAACTGCTCCCTGTGGGTCCTCAAATACACAGAACCGGGCATCGGGGACATCTCTCGGAGGTACTAAAATCCGGCCTCCGAGCTCCTGTGCTTTTTGTGCTACCGCATCTACATCATCCACAGTGACGTATGTTCCCCAATGCGTTGGGGCTTCCGGCGGGACCTGGGGCGGCATCTTCATAATACCACCGACCGGTCGGCCATTGGTTTTGAGAATAGTATAACTGCCGTTTTCCATCGGTACATCTTTAATTATCCAGCCAAGAAGCTCTTTGTAAAACTTTTTGGATGCATCAACATCTCTTGTTAGCAATTCGCACCAGCTAAAATCTCCGTGAGTATCGAATCTGTCGGCCATAATGTTTGCCTTTTATATCAATATGATAAATTTACAATGCCAGCTCTATACTATCGATTATTCACTTTCGTGAATATGTTTATTACTTTACTTTTGATAAAAGCTCTATATATTCATTAGTTCCTTCCACCGGCCAGAAGACCTGGTCACCCCCCTTCTCGCCCTCGCCCCATTTGCTGGGCTTGCCGCCATCATCGTCAAAATCGGAACCAAGGCTGTATAACAAGAAAGCGTTATTTGTTCGTTTATACACGAGTGGGCCGAAACTATAGCTATCTTGTGGAAGTGCTTTTAGATAGTGCTGATCAACGAGCGTTTCCAAGCTGGACGGCAGTTGACCCTTTTCAGCTTTGTATCGGAAAATTGCAAGGATTGCTATCAACGCCTCCGAATCAGTTCTTGCCCGATAAGATATGTTCAATAAATCAACAAAAGTGGGGCCAAACACAGAGAAAAAAGCGTTTTGTTTTTTAATCAACTCCAATTGTTTTTTGACGAGGTTAGAGTCCATTTGGAATCGCCAAGCAGTCATCTTGGCGGCACGGGCAAGACGGTTAAAGAACAAGTCGACCAAACTCGTTGTATTGCGTCTATCCAGTCTAAGTAGGGCCTGTTTTTCCCCCTTGGAAAGTTGTGGTATGAGCGACTGGAATGATTTTGGAATCCGCAAAGCGACCTCAGATATGTGTCCATCACCATTGCCATCGTCCGTGAATATACGTTGGATGGAATCATAAAATATGAATTTCGCTACTGTGAAATCGAATAAATGCATATCATTAGTCAAAGACTGTTCAATTATTTTCTGCAGATGCTCCAGCTTTGCAGGGGGTACATCCACATTCACAAGAATCATACGTGTTCCCTTCGTTACTATTGCTCGCATAGAGAATGAAACCATTTGACTGATTGCCGGTTGTCGGCCTGCAAAGTGATCGGCAAATCTCAGGCATGTAATTAGGTCTGAAAAAGCTTTTTCCGTGTTACCATCAGCAGCATTAATTTGTGAAAGGGTATAAAGGGCGAAAGCAACTTGTCTGACCCAAGCGAGATCAGGCATGGCAATCATAATAATGTTCCCGGTAAATTCGGGCCAGTAATAGGGCTTCTGAATCCCCTGGGCGACATAGTTTACAGACTGCTCGTTATCTGAGAGCCAGGCCGATATTGCAGCGTGCTGTTCCGGCGACCATTGGGCGGGCCAGATATCCTTGACTTGAGACCATTCCGGGGGCACGTTTACGACCGATTGACGAGCCTTTTCGTAGAAGTCACGCGCATTATCGTTAGGGTCAAGTTCAAGTTTATCTACTCCGATGGTTTTTTTGTACTGGACCAAGTAATCGGTCGTTATTTTTATCTTTGTAGAGTCGAGCCAATCCGGCCAGTGTACAGCACACCAGAGGGAATTGAGTGCAATGTGAGCTATAATAATAGGCAGGAGTGTTCTGCGTCGCCAGCGCCATAGACCGGCAATAAGTCCAAACAAGAAAATGTTGATAAATCCGCCCACAGGTCGAAGATGAATAGCCGTAAAAAGAACCGCCTGGCCCAGCAAGGCCGGTAACACGCCAACAATACGTTCAAGCGTAGTCTGGACGCAGCCTCGCCAGAAAATTTCCTCCATAAAAGGGCCTATGAGCGCTATAAAGATAGTCAGAGTCACAAAGAAAGCTAAACCTTGTTGATCTGCTAAGTAACATAAATCCGGTTTTAACTGCAGACCCAATTTGCGTATCAGCGCTCCCGTTATCAAATAAACTATTGGTACAGCGAGAATCAACAAAATAGCCTTTATTACCTCTGAACGGTTCCAGCGATACCAGATAAAATCCGGCGCTCCTGCTATACGAGTTTTCTTTAAAAAAATGACGGCCAGAAACATAATAAGTAAAGACAGTCCTGGAAGAGCAAGCTCGGTAAGGTAGGCATTTCTGCTGATACCATACTCACCATAAAATGTCCTTGCAGTGAGAATAGGCGTTGCAATGACAGCGATAGATACAAAAAGAATAGCCAGCATAAGCAGTTTACTGGATTGCTTTGTTTCTTCGCTCTCTATGTCTTCAGTTATGTCAGACAAATCGAAGCCTCCGCGTTTGGAAAAAGTGACTTCTTGTATTCAAGGCTAAATTATACAGTTTTGACAAAAAATAAACAAAACAATTTAAGAGGTAATCCTGTGATTTTGACCAATTTTCAAATGTTGCTTTGCGGATGAAGTTGATTTAGAATGATGTTAAGCATATAACAAAATGAGATTTATCATTTTTGAAACTCAGAGATTGCCGCGCGAACCTACGGTTCGCTCGCAATGACATTCTTTTCGTTGGAGTCTTTTGCGGGCTTTTCGAGTGAATGCCGGGAATGATAAAATTGCTCAAAGGACGTTAATATCTGAATTATTTTTTGTTTCAGACGGGTGTGTCACGGCGCAGGATTTTTGTAAAGTATCTGGATGGGTTTTATGATGCCGGATTTTGGATATCTGAAATACGAGATTAAAGAACGGTGGGAACGATTGGCGATACGGGAATGGCTTAGCCGGAGCCCCAAGCTGGTTATCGGCGCTAGCGTGGTCCTGGTGGTAGGGTCGATAGTGTTTGGAATATGGCTAACGCTGCCGAAAAAGGTTGTAGAAGTTGAGAATTACGAGAAGGACTGGTACTACGACCTGAAGCACAGACGGCTTTTCGTTGCAAGAAAGGGGCAAATACCGCCGATTGAGGCTCCTTCGGGCCCGCTTGCCAATGGAGAACCGGCAGGCGTCAGGGCATACGTATTTACTTACAGTAACGAGCCGAATACCACTGAGACCTTTATCGGGTTTCTGGAAACGACCGACCCTAACGTAGATAA
>CAZLIO010000193.1:0-4049 GCA_964559025.1 uncultured Pirellulales bacterium
TCAGAATGACAGAATCGCTGTCACTTTAGCTCACTTAAAAAAGGGAGATATTGTAATGGCCAGTATAGCTGTGGTGTTAATAATTTTGGGATGTGCTGCTTATCAATATTTCAAAGGCACATTTACCAAGGCATTCGCAACGATAATAATTGCTATTTGTGCAAGTGTAGCAGCGTTCGGCTTCTTCGAGGTTTTGGCAAATGTCTTTGTCAGCAAGGGTGCTGATAGCCGTTTCCTTTCTCTTGTTCCCTGGGCCCAGACGCTCTGTTTTGCACTGCTATTCATTGTAGTTTTTGGAGCGTTGCAAACAGGTGTGATGTTTCTAACTCGCTGGCCGATTGATTTGGGTTTTCTGCCTGAGCGTATCGGGCGTGTGGTGTGCGGAATTTTCTTAGGCCTTTTGCTATCGGGTTTTTTGCTTACCGCCCTTGGGATGGCACCTTTATCAAACAAGTATCCTTATCAGCGTTTTGACGGGAGGCGCAACAAAGTTTTACTCAATGCCGACGGTCTTGCGACGGGCCTGTTCAGCATAATAAGCAAGGGCAGCCTCAGCGGCAAAAGAAGTTTTGCCACTATTCATCCCGATTTTCTTGACCAGGTCCACCTGAACCGGCAGCTTTCCGGTACTTCCACTCTTACCAGCAGTGCTCCGGCGATAATCTTGCCAAAGGAGGCTGTCTGGCCGGCCCCCGAAAGCCTTAGTGAGCAGGTGGATCAGATTGTTTCGCAACTGAATCGCCAGGGCAAACTTAAGGATGCGCTCACCGGCAAGTTAATATCTATGCCAGGACCGGTCAGCAGCGATTATCAGCCCACGATAGTGCGTGTTGGAATAAAAAGCAGTGCGCTGAGACCCAAAGCAACAATAAATGGTGGCGTATTTATACTTCCTCAATTGAGGTTAATATGTAAACGAAAAGGAAACGGCGAGGACCCACTGGCTGGTACGGGAATAAACATTTATCCCATTGGACACCTGAAGGCGGCGGACGAGATACAAGTAAGCACCGAGATAAAAATAGATAGTCGCAACGATTTCAAAGATGGAGCCCGGGAAAAATTTATTGACTTTGTTTTTTGCGTCCCGAGAGATTTTGTGCCGGTGCTGTTTGAGTTTAAGCAAAACAGCATTGTCGAGATACCGTCCAGGGCAATCGTAACCGCGGACCAGGCGCCGCCGCCGGAGTCTTTTACCCAAACAACCCAAAGCGATAGTAGTTCCGGGACATCGAGCAATTCATCTCCATCATCCAGCCCACCGAGACAGCAGAGGACTCGTTCCGGTTCCGGACAGCGTCGCCCCGGAGATTCGAGGCGGTCTATTATCGATGAAGACGAATAATAGTCGTCTAATCTGCTCTGCTTATCTGACAGGCATCAAAAGTGTGAATTGTGTGGGGTAAAGGTAATTTGTGATTTTCTTCCGGCCAAAATTACTCGAGGTCTCTCCGAGAAAGTCAGGTTAACAAACTTAAAATCGGGTAACTGCGAGCGTTGCGGCCTAAAGGGTCTTTGTCACTACCATATATACCCTTAGCTGCAGACAACCAATTCGTCCAAATCCAGCTCCATCAGATGCTCAAGATAAGCGTTGAGCTCTTCTTCTGAAAAATTGGCGAGAAATTCCGGCTTGGCACTTTTGTTGATTTCGCAGATGTAGTCTATCAACTCCCTTTTGCTCATATCTACAGGTCCCTAAAAGCAGGTAAAAATCTTTATCAACCTACGCAATATCGACAGGGTAAACAATTTTTCTTTAGCCAAGCAGACAGCGACAAGAGTAAGGCCCCATAACCCAAACCCCCATATAGCGGAACATTCTTTGCTTCGACTACCATATATAGTTCAAACCAACAAACCGGTTTTATCACATCTTTCACTGTCCAATAAAATCACTTAGGGCGCCAGCCAATCCAGACTAAAAAAATTTTGTGAATTTTTTGTTTTTCTAATTTTATTCTGCGAATCGAATTGCCCGGATGTTCAGACTATGGAGAACGGACATATCCGAATTGCCGAAATTTCGAATGACCATTTTTTTTCTGTTAAATGGCGTTTTAGCCCTACAACATACCAGGTTATGGTAACGAATATAACAATCAGGCCCGTAGGGCAATTACAAGTGCCATGGGCTCCTCGTAGGTCGCGTTAACATCCTGTTAGCTTGTTCGTCATTAATGAATTCTTCTCTTTCGGGGTCCCATTTGAGTTTTCGGCCCAGCCTTATGGCAATATCATCCAGGTGGCAGATGGTGTCGGAGCGAACAGCGGTTTCGATTGGGCAAATCGTTTTCTGCCTGGTCTTAACGCAATCTATGAAATTACGGCGATGATTGTTACTTCGAGGCAGGCGAATCTCATCGGGACCAATATCCGATGTCAACAATGATTTCGGGTGGGCTTCAATCAGGTCACGGCAGACAAAAACCCACCCTTCACTTCCCAGGAAGAGAATGCCCACGCTTTTGTGAAGCGAAAATTGTGGGGCCCGCTTGAGAGCTATTGCGGTGTTCATGTGTATCATTTTGACGCCGTTGGCATATTTGTGCTCAATCTCCCATGCGACGGCGGTGTCTACGAATCCGTCTTCGGGAATTACGCCGGTTCCTTCTATTTCAGTCGGACCGGTGTGGTCGGTTCCGTTACCCCACTGAGCGATATCAACGTGGTGAATTCCCCACGCTCCGCCCAAGCCGCCCAGCGAATAATCGTGAATGAAAGTCCACATTCCCAGCGTTCCCATGGCCCGCGAAGCACAACGTTCATACGTGTAAGGCGCCCACGGCGCCGGGCCAAGCCACATATCATAGTCGAACTCTTTCTTATCCGGCACAGGCTGCGTCGGTTGATTCGGGCAAGGGTGACTGGGATGCGAGCTTACCATAATCGTGTGGAGTTTCCCGATTCTTTCATTGCGAACTAATTCGCAGGCAAAGCGGAATCTCTCATCTGAGCGCTGCTGGGTGCCGAACTGAAATATGATACCATAACGATTTATCGTGTCACGAAGGACCTTGTCGTCCCTGACAGACATACTTAAGGGCTTTTCATAGT
This sequence comes from uncultured Pirellulales bacterium, assembly GCA_964559025.1. Classification (GTDB taxonomy): domain Bacteria; phylum Planctomycetota; class Phycisphaerae; order Sedimentisphaerales; family Anaerobacaceae; genus NIOZ-UU13. The sequence continues at coordinate 3,058 of CAZLIO010000193.1, forward strand.
ACATATCTTTGCCGTTGCGGGCGGCTTCGAGGCCTACGAGTGAGTGCCAGTGGTCAGGAGTGACAACAGCTACGGCATCGATATCTTTGCGGCCGAGCATTTTGCGAAAGTCATGATATGTCTCGCACCCCTGGCCACCATAGTGCTGATTGACCCTATCCTTAGCCTTTTGGCGAAACATTTCCCGAAGATCGCAAACGGCAGCAACCCGGACATCCTTGTACCCCAGGAAGGTCCTCAAATGTCCGCCGCCCATACTGCCCACTCCGATAAAGCCCATCACAATCTTTTCACTGGGCGGCACATCGCCGTTTGCGCCTAATGCCGATGATGGAACGATGTACGGAAAACCTGCTATTGCTAATGCTCCGCCACACAAGCTCTTCAAAAACTGCCGTCGTTTCACCCCGCCCATCGGATGGGCGGGGTTCATGCTATCTGATTTCATAAAGTGAATTCCCAAAATCGTCCGCCACAGGCGGATTGCTTATCACGACTCGACTGAGCTCGCCGAAGTCCGACGAAGTATCCAGATTAATACCCTGCTGCGCAGCCGTCTTTGCGAGGGTCGGAAGCACCGAAGTAACATCCTGGATTTGATTTCATCCAGATTCCCTGATAGCCCCCGAACGTGCCCACCTCGGGTCTGACTTTGTGCCCCATATTGGCAAGTTTGAGTTTAACGTCTCCCGGGATGTGTCGTTCAAAACCTACTGAGCCGCCGCCTGTCATTTTAAGCCCCGTTGGTGTTGAGCTTTCAAAATGCCGAACCCGCGGCTGCTCACCGGCCTGCTGAGGTGAATAACCGAAATCAATTATATTCATCAGTATCTGCAAATGTCCCTGCGGCTGAAAATCGCCTCCCATAACTCCGAATGAAAAGACCGGCTTTGGGTTCCCGCGAGGCGGGGTCCCTCCGTCTCTTGTAATGAACGCTGGTATGATAGTGTGGAAAGGCCGTTTGTGGGGCTCCAATTTATTGAGGTGATTGG
>CAZLIO010000193.1:4149-6666 GCA_964559025.1 uncultured Pirellulales bacterium
GGTATGATAGTGTGGAAAGGCCGTTTGTGGGGCTCCAATTTATTGAGGTGATTGGGATTGAGCGCGAACAGCTGCCCCCGGTTCTGAAGGCAGAATCCCAAATCATCCGGTACAAAACCCGAACCCCACGGGTAGTAAATGCTCTGAATGAGCGAAACCATATTGCCGTCTTTGTCCGCAGCCGTCAGATAAACAGTATCCGATGAGCCTTTAAGCCTGCCGGGCCCGACTTTTTGAGCAGCTTGTTTTGGATTAATCAGCCTGACTCGTTCCTTAGCGTACTCTTTGGAGATGAGGTCTTTCAGCGGGACCTTGGCAAAATCCATGTCTGCGTAGTAAACAGCGCGGTCCTCGAAGGCCAGTTTTTTCGCTTCTATAAAAAGATGCAGATGTTCGGCTGAATTTGGTTTCAATGAAGCGATATCGAAGTGTTCCAGTAAATTCAACATCTGCAGAGCCGCAATTCCCTGGCCGTTTGGCGGAAGCTCCCAGACGTCATAGCCGCGATAGTTAGTACTGACCGGGTCAACCCAGCTGGCAGTGTGGTCCCGAAAGTCACGCATTGAAAACCGGCCTCCATTGGCCTGGGAGAACTTGACAATCCTTTCGGCAATCCGGCCCTGGTAGAAAGCCTCTGCGCCGTCACGAGCGATAATCTCGAAAAATTGCGCCAATCCCAAATTTCTGAATATATCACCAAAACGTAAAGGTCTGCCCTCGGGCATAAAGGTCTCGGCCAGGGTGCGGTTTTTTATGGAACCAGACGACCAGGAGCTGGCAATGACCGGCGAAACGGGGAAACCTTTGCGGGCGTAAGATATAGGCGCTTGAAGAATCCTTGCCAGGTCGAACCGTCCCATTCTTTTCTGCAGAGCCGACCATCCGCTGAGACAACCAGGCACACTCCAGGATAGCGGGCTGTAAAGAGGAATCTCCTTAAGTCCCAGAGCCAGCGCTTTATCCAGACTCCAATCGTATGGTGAACGGCCGCTTGCATTTAGACCGAGCAGCCTCTGCTCTTTTGCGTTCCAGACGATGGCAAACAGGTCACCGCCGGGCCCGCACATCATCGGCTCAACCAGGCTCAGCATTGCGTTGGCACAAACAGCCGCATCGACGGCATTGCCGCCGGCCTTGAGGATATCGACGCCGGCCATGCTGGCCAGAGGCTGACTGGAGCAGACAATTCCATTTTGACAGACAACCGTCGAACGGTTTTGGTTCCTGTTTTGAAGTAAGCTGCGGTTGACAAGCATGCCACTGTCCCTTAAATCCACACCGGTTTGCCTTGCTTGAGATACGTTGCTACCAAGAAACGATGATGAGCCTGTCGCGTCTTGGCTCCGCCAAGCGAGCCAAGACGGGCAGGTACAACCCGCAAGTTTTAGAAATGAACGTCGTTTCATAGGCTTCTCCTCTGGTCCAGAATCCACGTTAGCAATATGTGCGAAATTGCGCTTTATATTTTAAGACACACTGCCGGCCGGAGCATATCAGGGTATAGCTAATTTTCGGATATCCCGGTAACAAGGCAAATTTCTTTATTTTTCTTGCTTGTAGAATCTATTGAAGTCACCGTGACGTTGGCAACACCACTGAGCTTTATCAGCTCAATGCCCTTGCCCGTTCCTAAATTGCGGGAATACTGCTTGTCCGTAGGATTGTTCCAGTGCTCGTAAACTCCCAGGCTTGGCAGACGAACCACATTTCCCTGATGGTCGGGGTCATAGAATGTCCCTGAAGGTGGGTCATCCGCCAGCGCTGCCTCAACCAGGTAGTCACTTGTGCCGGACCTGTGGGGCGCATCGTCCCATTCGGCCCACAGGAAATCGAAGCCGACCGAATCAATCGCAACCGGGTCCTGGGAGGCAAAAAGACTCGAACTCCAGTCCCCATTGAAAGGAGGGCTGTTCCATTTTCTTGGGGCCCTTTCTTTGGCGTGTTTTCCCGCATAAAGCCCGTCAATCAAATACAGCAGAGTCTTACCGCCGAGCTGCTTATGTCCCATCAGGTCAACGAGAGGTCTATAACGTCCCATGCCCGGCGTGGTATATGGGAGGTCTTTGTGCATATCGTAATAGCCCTCCGTACGGGCCGGTTTCCTGACCAACGAGCCGTAGTGGTTCTTTGCACAGAGCGTTATGCCGGCCTGGTCATTATGACTTTTAAGATTCGCCAGGTTGATAAGATACTCGGCCTCGACATAAGAAGCAGGTGCATAGTCAGTGTTCTTTCCTGCAGCTTCCGGCGTGCTCCAGTAAAATGGAACCGACGAAAGCGTAGCGCGTGTTCGGCCGAATTTTCCTAAGTAATCCAGATACCGGACATTCGGGAACTTCTCGTGGCACATATTATAGAACTCGTTGGGAAAATAGCATAAAGTATCGCCAACCGTGATATCTTCCTCGTTCACGCCGACTTCATTTACAAGCTGACCGAGCAGGGCAATTATCATTTGTGGAGACGCATGCATATAATCCATGCTTCTGAGGTTGTAGTCTTCGATGCTTGTTATAG
>CAZLIO010000194.1:0-6666 GCA_964559025.1 uncultured Pirellulales bacterium
CGCCTCGACGACCCTCCTGATATTTCGCACCGACCCGGACAGTATGTTCAGGTCCAGGCCCCATCCCCGGACGGCCCGGTCTTCCGGGCATATTCAATCAGCTCACCTGTTTATGAACCAAGCATTGTCCAGCTTGTTGTCAGACTGGTTCCGGGCGGGGTCGGTTCGACCTATTTACACAACGTAAAACCTGGTGACACAGTTTTCTTCACTGGGCCTTACGGTGAGTTCTGGCTCAGCGAGGACCCCTCTGTGGAAATTATATGTGTCGGCGGAGGCTGCGGCATAGCACCAATAAGGAATATCGTTTACACCCTTTATGAGCGGTGGCCCGACCGTGCGTGCTGGCTGTTTTTCGGATGCCGAGCCACGCGTGATGTGTTCTATCTTGAGGAATTTGAGGAGATGGCTAAAAAGCATCCGAATTTCCATGTAGTCTATGCGCTGTCAGACAAACTTGGTGAGGACGAGAAGTGGGATGGCCAGACGGGATTCATTCATCTGTCGGTTGACAAATATCTGGAGCCTGGCATTCGACGACAAGCATTTCTCTGTGGGCCGCCGCTGATGATTGAGGCGGTGACAAGGGTGCTTAAAGAAAAAGGAACAAGCGACATCTTCTATGATGAATTTTGAGCCGGCTGCGTTATTGTGTGATTGCGTTGGCTCAGGCACTCTGAGAGAGAAACTGAGAAATATACTCGGCTCCAAAGGCTATCGGTAACAATCTCACAAGATTAAGAGTGATACTTATGTATTCGAATGCGCTGTCCGAGACCAACACGGCTATTTGAAATACTCCCGGGCGAGCATTTCGACAGCGCGCTCAACAGCTTCCCCGACAGGTTCCGAAAGACCCGGACTCACGCTGTCGCATGCGCCGGCCACTTGACAGGCAACTACGATGACTTTTATACCACAAAGGTCACGGAGCTCGCGAAGCAAATTCGATGTGGGTACCTGGTGTAACGAAAAATCGTCGATCTTAGCCTTCGGAAAAGAATCGATGTCCGGCCAGAAGAGCTCGCCCGGCTTGAGACCACAATCCATCGCGTCTATAATGATGATTTTCGATGGTTTCTTGTCGGAAAGTATGGTGTCAAAGAGTATCTCTCGAACTGAAGTTCCGGTATCCAGGACACAGACTTCGGCGGGAACTTTGAAGTAGCGTTGGAGTTGCTGGGCCACAGCCGGCCCAAACCCGTCATCTCCAAACAGCACATTGCCACATCCCAATATGAGAATGGATTTATCGTACCACTCCGGTCCCATTTACCCTAATCCTTATTCTGCTATCAGTCAGCCGTGCTATCTTCACGCAAAAGCTGAGCCACTTTGCTTATTAAAACATCAAAATCCACAGGCTTTTCCAGAAAATCAGTCACTGGCAGCCAACGGTCGTCGATATCCTTAGGACCGAACCCGAGCGGAAATTTGGTATTTACTGCAGTCAGCATCAGGATTGGAATGTCCTTGAGTTTTTCACTTTCGTGGCGCATGAAGCGTGCCAATTCAAATCCGGCAGATGCGTCTTCGGGAAACATAACATCCAGAATCGCCAAATCCGGAGGTTTGTTTTCCATACTTTGCACGGCCTCTTCAATGTCCAGCTCAATCTGGACATCGTGTCCTTCTTTACGTAGGACCATTGCTGTAGTATTGGCAAAGTCTTCGTCATCATCCACAATCAAGAGATAGGCCATTTCGTTTCTCCTTTCTTTTCAAACAATAAAGTATTGTCCGGCAAGCAGCTATTTGATTATTTAAGAAAATCAAAAACTAATTTTCTTAAATAATATATGCCTGTCTCGGCTTGGCCGAGCCAAGACGGGCCTAACTTCAATTTTGCATAACTCTAATTATTACCCAAACTTTCATCTGAGGCAGGGAATTTAAGCTCAAACTTTGTACCGAAACCGGGGCGACTTTCCACTCGGATACGAATTCCGTACAATTCAGCTACGTGCTTGACAATAGCCAAACCCAATCCGGAAGACTCTTTGTTGTGCTGAACGGATTCTTTGGTACGGTAGTGCTCCTCAAAGATACGAGGTAGCTTGTCGCTCCGGATTCCTATTCCGTTATCGGCAATAGTGACAATAGCCTCCGAATTCGGGCCTCGGTAGCAGGAGATGTGGACCTGACCGTTTCTATGGGAATATCTTACCGCATTGGACAGAAGATTGACAAACAGCATTTTGAAGTGGTCTTCAGTACCCATCATGGCTACCGGCCTTATATCTGTTTTGAATACAATACCATGTTCACGAGCTATGGGATCAACCTGAGATTTACACCACAGCAGTAACTCTGTTGAAACTATTTTAGTCCGTGGTAGAGACTGTTGGCTGGTTGAGCTTAGATTTGCTAACTGGAGCATCTCCTGGATTTCTGCAGTCAATCGCCGTGATCTCGCCGTGATCCGCTGTATCACTTGCGATGCTTCGTCCGGAATATCACCGCAATATCCCTGTAGCAGAAGTTGCGCGTTGGAATAGATGGCGGCAAAGGGGGCTTTTAACTGATGGGTCGTAGCGAGCATATGTCGGGACCGTTCTTTCTGGGCAGCCACGAGGCGGCGGTTGGTCTCATAGAGTTCGAAATCTCTCCGGCGCACCATTGACGACAGATAAGAGGCGAGATACCATACGGCCAACCATATTCCGATAGCGAAAAAGAAGTTCACTATCAATATCGACCGTACTGTTGCAGTATTCTGTTCATAGGACGACCCGGCAAAAATACTCATCGAAGGCAGTATCTTCAAAACATATTCTACCGTGATACACGTGGCAAACATGCCAATAGCCATGATAGTTACAATCAAACTCTGCCTGCGTGAGAAGAACACGCAAGATAGAACGATGTGAAAAAGATATGCGAATGCTATATTCGTCTCCAGGCTCCCGACAAAGTAAACGACGGCAGTGAGAACCAATAAATCGGCAATTATCTGGGCCCAGAGATTAAACATAGTTCCGGCCCAAGAGGTCTTGGTCCGAGTAAATAACAGAAAAGCAAGATTGTACAGTATCAAAATGGCAGCCGTTACGAAGGGCCACGCCCCAGGAGGACGTATTCCGAAGTAGTCAATCGATTTGGGAAATAGACCCAGTATACCATAAGAGACAAGAGTTGCGATTACTAACCATCTGACCCGACAAAACCACAATGCATTTTGCACGAGCAGAGATTCCGGCAGAGGTCTTTCCGAGCCTCTAATCTCAATCTCGGCAGGCGGTTTCTGTGGCAGTGGAAGCTCATAAGAAGCTGTCTGAATATTCTCATCCGAAACCATTAGAAATAATCTCTTTGCGAACTTTATTCCTATCTTCTTGACTCTTTGCAAGGTGCCCGCGCAGAAAATTGGGCGCTCAATACTGTTACGGGGCGAAAGAGGGTCCAAAGGAAAGCCAACACATAGCCCTGGGTTTTCTGGACAGTTTAGGGCTTATTCCAGAAGTCTCTCCTGAGATTTCGGACCATAATTAATTATACTTCTCTCTATAACATAATCGCGCTCGTCTGGCAAGTTTATGTACATTCACACAAGCAGGACACAGCTTCTCCGAGGCCTGCACTAATGCCCTTAAACCCCCTATTGCTCTGTTGAAAAGCCACAAAAACTGTCATTCTGAACGGAGCGCAGCGGAGTGAAGAATCTCTTTATGGCTCAAGAAATGAGATTCTTCGGCTTCGCCTCAGAATGACAGTCCACGTTTTCAACAGAGCAATCCCCTATCAAAAAGAAATCACCAGAGGTAAATTTCTCAATTGGTTATCGTGTCGATTACTTTACCACGAACATCCCGAATCTCAAGCTTTACAGGTATTGTGCCGTCCAGCTTATGCGTTGCACAGGACAAGCACGGATCGTAGGCGCGAATAGCCATTTCAACCTTGTTGAGGATACCCTGGTCGTAATTACCGTCCTTGATCAATGCTTTCGCTGCCTGCTTAACTGACATATTGATTGGCGCATTGTTGTGGGTAGTACCAACAATCAGATTGACATTGGTAATCAGCCCGTTTTCATCTGTCTCATAGTCGTGTATCAATGTGCCTCTTGGTGCCTCAACGCAACCCACGCCCCTTGCTGCTCGCGGAGTGACCGGGACGCGTGTCTCCTTCCCGGTGATCTCCGGGTCGTTCAGAAGCTCGACGACATGCTCGGCGTTGAAGACTAGCTCGATTAGTCTCGCGTAGTTGTAGAGCAGTGTTTGCTGGGCTGGCCGGCCAAAGTTCTCCCGGAACTCTTCGAGCTCCGCCTGCGCCAACGGCGTTGCCATCTTGTCGCAGACATTGATACGGGCAAGAGTGTTCGTACGGTAGATCCCCGACGGATTATCGAGGTCCATCGAGAAGTCGCCCCACTTCTTCGCATACGGGAACTTCAAATATGTCCAGGGCTCGATGTGTTCTCCAATGTACTCGGTGTATTGATCATACGGGAATTCTTCGTATGAACCGTCCGGTTTCATCAATCGGGCCTTGCCGTCGTACAGTTCGAGAGTTCCATCGTCGGTTACAGTGCCAAGAAAACCTGTCTCGATGATTCCCAATGACTTGATAAGGTCGAGGTACTTTGGAAATATGTTCTCCTTGGCGAAGGCTATTGCGAACTTGGAAAATTCCAACACTTCGTTTGCCATGGGAACAACTTTTTCCCGTTCGGCTTCAGTCAGAGGCTTGCTAAATCCTCCGGGCACCGCTGTAACTGGGTGAATGGACTTTCCTGAGATTATGCTGAGCATTTGTGTGCCGAGGTGCCTGTTCCGAATGACTTTCTTTCCTATTTCGGGGTTTGCCTGAGCTATCCCTATTACGTTCCTCACAGAATAGTCACTATCCGGGCCCATCAAAAAGTCCGGGCCGGCCAGGATGAAAAAGTGGAGTATCTTGTCCGAGCAAAAGGCGATGCTCTGGCAAAGATCCCTGAGCTTTATCCCCGTAGGCGGTGGTGTTACCCCGAAGATGGCGTCGTTGGCCTTCGCCGACGCAAGGTGATGGTGCCACGGGCACACCCCGCAGATACTCGTTACAATGCGCGGCAGCTCCTCCACGGGTCTTCCGATACAGAACTTTTCGAAGCCGCGAAGCTCCACCACATTGACGAAAGTATCTGCTACATTACCGCTATCATCAAGATTAATAGTTATCTTGGCATGACCCTCAATTCTGGTTACTGGGGCTATTGTGATCGTTTTCATAAATATTTACCTCCTTACTTTTTTGGACGCACCGGTAAAGGTCTAAGTCGTTTTTGACCACCAATGTACCTGTTTAGTAGTGCACGTCTGTCCGGAACCTGTTTTGCATCCAGCCCTATGGATGAAATCGCAGTCATCATATCAACCAGGGGATTGGCACCTTTACGAATCGGACCGAAGCATCCCCGGCACGGCATGTACCCCTTGATACAGCGTGGGACTGTTACCCCGTTGCCGTTTCCTTCCTTATGGCCACAGCCCGCCAGGGTGACCGGTCCTAAACACAAATAGCCCTGCTCCATATAACACCTTGTTTGATCCCAGGGCTTGCTTTGGTCGAATTCCATCGACTCAAGTGTTCTTTTGATCTGGCCGCCCGCAGCCTTCTTTTCCCGCTTTAGAGGGCACTCGTCGCAAACACTTCTCTCCTCAAGCTTGAATTCCTTGCCTTCCAAGAGTGCGGTGATGGCCTTTACGACAAGATCGGGATTTGTAGGACAACCTGGAATATATACATCCACAGGCACAACCTCATCTACAGCGTACACCCTGTCTAATAGAGGGGGAAGATTCTCTTGAGGCGTATCAGCAGAATCTGTAGTCTTCGAATCTCTGAATACCTTTTCGTACAGGGCTTCAAGAGGAAACATATTTGCCATAGCAGGAATCCCACCATAACATGCGCACGAGCCCAGAGCAATGAGAGTTTTGCACTTTTTTCTCATTTCCTCGGCAACGTGCTTTTCCTTCTCGTTGCGAACACCTCCTGAGATTATCCCCACATCCGCTTCGGGTATTTCCATCTCCTCTTTTTCTCCTGTTTGGCCAAAATACTTATGGTCCATTAACACTGGCATGTGGACGAAATTGAGCTCTGGTAGTAAATCAAGAAGCGGCTCACCTATGTCCAGTATTGTGACCTCACATCCTCCACAGATGTTCAGCCATTCTTCTGCCACTTTAACTGCCATAGTATTACCTCCTTTCTAAAAAAAACAATATTAACAACGATTTGTTATTTTTCTTAAATTACTGCTTTGCTTTTTTTCCTTCAATACAAACAGCACTTAGTCCGCCTCAGTCACTGCTTTTCTTGGCAAGTTGCTGCTCAACCTTCTCCAAAAAAAGATGCGGTTCAATACCTTTCTCTATATATTCATCAACAGGCAGAAATTTAGGATGTTTTTCTCCGCCGGGGAATCTAAATCCTGTCTGCTCGGTCATAGATGTAACCATCAATATAGGTACCTTGTCAAACCGGGGGTCTTTTCTGATCTTCCTTGCAAAAATAAATCCCTCAGCGCCTTTCCCCATCATGACGTCCAGGATAATGGCATCCGGTATTTTCTCCTCCAATTTGGCGAACCCCTCGTTCGAATCGTAGGCGAACTGAACTTTGTATTGCTTTGTCTCGAGGATCGCTTTTGTGACCATCACGAAATCCGGGTCATCATCG
>CAZLIO010000195.1:0-1182 GCA_964559025.1 uncultured Pirellulales bacterium
AGCTAAAACGTATCGATGTGAAACTTATAGAAAAGTATATGCCCAAATTCCGCAAGGGTAAGCCCGAAGCGGAAGCAGATAAACCCACCGACGAACAAGAGGAAACCGAAAAGGCCGAGTCAGTCGATGAGGAAGGAACTCCGAAAGTGTCTAAGGATACTACTGAAAAGAAAAAGGGAGACAAATAGGTGCTTGCAAATGTAAATGCGACACGAATGGAGCTATTGAGACTGCGTAAGCGGGTGGCGCTTGCCAGTCGCGGTCATCGTCTGCTCAGTGAAAAAAGAGACGAGATTTCCCGGCAGTTAATTCAGATTGCCAGAAAGATTCAGCCATTACGCAAACGTGTTGAAGCTGAACTGTTAGAAACGTGCCGGCGGTTTATGCTGGCTCGTGCGACGATGGAGCCGGAAGCCACCAGGGCTGCCCTTGAGGTCCCCACAAAGAAATTCAGCTTAGCTGTAACGTTCGCCAATATAATGAATGTAAGGGTGCCGCATCTGAGTAAGGAGATGGAGGGTGAAATTATATGCTATGGCTTTGCAACCACATCCGGCGAGATGGATGTTGCATTACTGGCCCTTGAGCGTGCCTTTGATAATTTGATTGAATTGGCTGAGAAGGAAAAGCAGGCTCGCCTTCTTGCCATCGAGCTTCAGATGACCCGCCGGAGGGTCAACGTCTTAGAGCACGTCGTCATTCCCGAACTTCACGAGACCATCAGGTTCATTTTCGACAAATTAGCCGAGGCCGAACGCGACAATATTTCCCGCCTAATGAAAATAACCGACATCATTAGAGCGTGAAGTAGAAGCGTGAATCGTGAAACGTATTTCATGACTTGTGGTTCTTCCATCTTGCCTATTCTTTTATTTCACCTAAACGATCAACCGCAGGAAAAATGCTTGTACGTAAAGCGCGTACGCGCTTTACGTACGTCGCTTCACACTAAACTTACATTACGATATAAAATTTACTCAGCTAACAATACTGCGTACTCGAAAAGAATAAGTAGCATTCCTGCTCAAAAACCAAACGCCGAACGCGACAATACCTCCCGCCTAATGAAAATAACCGACATCCCCCTCACACTGAATACAGAAAATTTCAAAATTCCAGTAGACAAATCGCCTCACTCGGTCACTATGTTTATAGAGTACGTTAAGACTTGAGGGCCCTGAG
>CAZLIO010000195.1:1192-6663 GCA_964559025.1 uncultured Pirellulales bacterium
ATTCGGGCTTTGTTTGCCGGCGACAAAGCAGCTTATGAGAAACTTTATGACCGTTACGCGCCGCTGGTTCGGGCTGTCTGTTACGATACGACCGGCAATCTTGCCGACGCCCAGGACCTTGCACAGGACGTATTTATGCGGGCGTACGAAAAATTGGGCCACTTGCGAGATCCGGACCGTTTTGGAAAGTGGCTGATTGGAATTGCCCGGCTGCGGTGTAAAGAATGGCAGCGTCGTAAGCTGCGGTATCGGGATATGAAACCTGAGTTAAAAAATGTTGCTTCAATTATTGCCGACCCGTCAAATGACGGTCAGATAGAACGGCTTCGAGAAATGATTACAACACTGCCGGAAAAGGAAAGGCTGGCTTTGCATACGTTCTATCTCCAGGGCAGCTCGGCCGATAACGCCCGCCGGACAATGGGACTATCGAGGTCGGGATTCTATCGCGTCCTCGAAAGAGCACGCAAACGCCTGGAAAAGTTAATGTCTGGAGAACAGGAGAATATCCGATGAAAACGCCGTTGGACAATGATTTGAATAAAGCGTATGAGCCGTTTAACCAAAATCACAACCAACTTCGCGACAAACTTATGGCATCACTGCCTGCTCGTTCCGAACAGCGCAAGTGCAATAGATTGATTAACCTTCTACAACTATTTATAAGAGGTGACACTATGAAAGTTAAAATAACAAAGTTGGCCGCTGCGGCGATTATAATTACCGGTGTGTTTGTTGGCATTTATCTGTTTATGGGGCCAGTCGGCGTTACGACTGTGGGATGGGCGGATGTGCTCGAAAACATCGAGGCAGCGCGAAAAGTGATGTACATTTTTGAGATTGAAAAAGGTGACATCAAAGAGGTATTCAAAATGAGAATTAAGGAGCCGTACCTCTGCCGGTCGGATGTAATAGAGAGTCCCTATAAATACAAGGTGGCTATACGTAACGCAAAGAGCAACAAGCGTATGACTTTGTATCCAAATACAAAAATGGCGGTAATTAACGATGATGAAGGTTCTCCGGGTGGTTATGAATTCCATGCGTATGAGAGATTAAAAAGAGATTTTCGAGACGGTACTGAGAAGAATCTCGGCCGGGTTAAGTTGAACGGACGTGAGACTATTTGCTTTGAAATTTCCAGCCAGAACAGGAAAATCACCGTCTGGGCCGACCCGGACACCGCTCTTCCGATACAAATCGAGGAAATATCAGAAGAAAATGGGGACAGATGGAGGGCATTAAGGAGTGACATTATGTTTGACATGGAGCTGGATGACCAACTCTTCGAACCTCCGGCGGATTACTGTCTTTTGGACCTTAAGACTCAGCGACTACAAACACCTTTCGAGCTGACTGAAAAACATCTGATTGAAGGATTGGCCGTGTATCCAAAGTATCTGGACGGTAAGTTTAATACCCGGTACATGGGCGGAAGGCCTTTGACGGAAGAAGTAAGAAAGAAATGTAAAGCAGCGATTGAGAAAACCGAGGGCTGGTCGGACGAGGAAGCCAACAAGAGTACCCTGGGCTGTGAATTTATAGAGCGATTGCCTGAAGGTAGTGACTATCAATACGTGGGGGAAGATGTCAAACTCGGTGATGCGAACACACCTGTATGCTGGTGGAAACCGCCGGACTCAAAAACCTACAGAGTAATCTACGGCGACCTGAGCATACGTGATGTTGAGCCGAATGATTTACCTGAGATTCCGTGGCTTACGGAGCAAAAGTAACTTGCCTAATGTTCGGTGACTGACGGAGAGGAAGTGATTTCCGAAGGGCCGGGCTGCTATGGCCCGGCCTTTTTCATGTCTTTTCAGCCAGAAATCCCCTAAAATTACCAAATATCCAATTTTCTTTATACCCAAAAGGCCGTCTGAATCGTTATATGAGTGGTGAACGTTCATCGCTCATATATGAGATTGTCTCAATGACAGACAGGTTATCTGTGATGAGGTGCAAACAAGAAAGCAGGGATTCTCTGCATAATATCTATGAACAGTATAGAGATAGTTTACTTATTTTGGCTATCGCTCTTTCACATGATGTTAATATTGCAGAAGATGCCGTTCATGATGTTTTCGTAGCCTTTGCTCAGAACTCGGAGAACTTTAAGCTGACCGGCAGTCTTAAAGCTTATTTGGCTACATGCGTCGCCAATCGTGTTCGTGACCTGATGCGGAAGAAGCAAAGCCGGACAAAGGCTGCAAGTTTGCAGCAGAATTGCTCGAAGACGTTAGATTTGAGAGACCCGGGTCGGCTCATCGTTTGCAACGAAGAACTGCAGCTGTTAAGTTCAGCATTAGCCAGGCTGCCGTATGAGCAAAGAGAAGTGATTGTGTTACATATACACGGCCAAATGAGATTCAGGATTATTGCTAAATCCCTGGGCATCTCTGTCAATACGGTTAAGGGTCGATACAGGTATGGAATTCGCAAATTGCGGTCGATCCTTGATAGTGAGATATAAAAATGAGCTCAGCAGAAAAAATAAAGAAATTGTTTGCCAAATCAGCCATTGCGGTCAATTCGAACCTCGATGACCGGATTATCAACGACGCCTTAACGGCGCTCGACAAACCCGAAAAGACACAATTGGTTTCTTCTGAACCAAATATATGCGGAACAATCATAAAAAGTAGAATAACAAAGTTAGCCGCTGCGGTGGTAATAATCATCGCAGTAATAATGGTTATTTATCAGTTCGGTGGGGCGCCTGATATGGCAAGTATTGCCTTTGCGCAAGTGAGGGAAACCATCAACAATGTGCCGTGGATGCATTTAACCTTAAGCGTGAAAGATGAAGAGATAAGTGATTCTGCATGTGAGTATTGGCTCATGCCGGAAAGGAAAATCGTAGCAGGCCGCAGTAATTCGGGGGCTTTCTGGCGTAATTATCTAAATCGGCAACGGAAAATATACGAAAGCGCAGCCAATACTGTCACGATTTACTACGAGAGAGACGAGTTTAGCAACGAAAATGAACCTCCCTGGAATTACTTGAGTGCTATATTTGGCCCTGAATTGTTGAGCGATTTGAGTATAAGTCGACATGCCGAGGAATCTCAAGGGGAACTGCTAAATGTATATGAGCTTGTGGGAAAGGAAGATGATAGAACAGCACGTTTTAGAATCGTGACAGGTGCGGATGATAATCTGCCAAGAAGTATTAAAATAGAGGCAGAAGATATGCAAAGACGGAACACAGTTTTTATGGAAGGGTTCTGCCATTATCCGGACAATGGGCCTGAGGACATCTATGATTTGGGAGTCCCGAAAGACGTTACCGTGATAAATAATCTTCCGACCATGGAAGCAAAGGAAATGGTAGATATATGTAGCAGATATCGGGAGAATTTTTCATCTTATATTATAATTGTAATTGGTGGTGATCCCTCATCAGTGGTTAGTGGAGTCTATGTGAATTATATAGATGGGAATGTGGCAAAAGCTGGACGGTTTTTCAAGTATCTGCATTTTTCATACGGATTTATGTTTGCGGATAGAAATCTTTTTGAAAAAGATATTGAAAAGGATTTCGATTCTTTCTTACATCGGATAGAACACGACGATAGTCACAGACCAGACTCGATCAGCTTGTGGGACGGTAAATACAGACATTTGGTAAGGAGAGGGAAGGAACCTTCATATCGAAAGGAGAGAGGTTTGGGTAGCATCAGAGACATTGGTGGTTATGCGTGGCCCATCGTATTGCCAATGGGTAAAATATTCGAAGACGAGTATTCCGAGCAAAACAATTTGATTGGCTTGAAAGCTATGGGGTCTCTATTTTACTTTGATCCTGAGCATGATTACATATGTGTCAAAAGAAATGATGGCCGACTCATAAGAGACGTCCGGGAAATGGCGCGGACGGAAAATGGATCGTGGTATCCGAGCAGAATAGAATTGACGCTGATAGAGAGGGACATAGACGGAGCAGAGATATCACGCCAAGTCACCAACGTGGAGACCATTTTTGTTAAGATGGTATCTGAGTTTCCCGAGGGAACCTTCGATCCGGACAATCTACTTAAGGCTATTGAGTGAGTCGTTGACCTGATATAGCGAAGGAAGGTCGGGCTGTTTTTAGCTCGGCTTGTCTTTTACGCTTTCAAAGGAGTATTTATTCTTTATGTACTCTGACCTTTTGCCACAGGGATTCGGTCAGTTCTTTGATTCCGGAACCGGTAACTGCTGAGATTGGGTGGATATCTTTGTTTAACTTGTTCCTCAAATCCTCTACTATTTTTCCATCCGGGTCGAGGTCTGTTTTATTGGCGACGATAACTTCCTGTTTTCCAGCTAAGGCCTTGCTGTACTGCTCTAATTCGTGGCGGATTGCTTTATAATTTTCCACGGGGTCGGAACCATCCATCGGCATGATATCAAGAATGTGAGCTATTATTTTAGTTCTTTCTATATGTTTGAGGAACTCAACGCCCAATCCTGCACCTTTATGAGAGCCTTCAATCAGGCCGGGGATGTCGGCCATAACGAACCGGCGGAAATCGCTCAATTCGACAATGCCGAGCACCGGCTCGACCGTTGTGAAAGGATAGTCGGCTATTTTCGGCCTTGCCGCCGAGCAGCGGGAGATGAGCGTGCTTTTGCCGGCGTTCGGCATGCCGACCAGGCCCACGTCGGCGATGAGTTTTAATTCCAGCCGGATATTTCTTTCCTGGCCTTTTTTGCCGGCTTCGGCATTTCTCGGTGTCTGATTTGTTGCTGTCGCAAAGGCCTTATTGCCTCTTCCGCCTTTTCCGCCGCGACAGACACGTACTTTCAGGCCGACCTCGTCCATATCTTTGAGAAGCAAATCAAGGTCTGTATCGTAAATTAGTGTGCCCGGCGGGACTTTGATTGTCAGGTCCTGGCCGTTTGCTCCGTGCTTGTTATTGCCTGAGCCGGGCTGACCGTTCCCGGCCTTCCAGTGATGTTTGCCGGCGAAGTCTAATAGGGTATCGAGATTTTCAACGGCCTGGAAATAGACGTCGCCGCCTCTGCCCCCATCGCCGCCGTCGGGTCCGCCTTTGGGGATGAACTTTTCGCGGCGGAAGCTGATGCACCCGTGACCGCCGTCGCCCGCCTTAGCCTGGATTTGCGCTTCGTCGATAAACATAGTTCTCGTATTGCGTATTGCGTATATCTTATTGCGTATTGTATATAAAAAAAGGATGGCGTAAAACCATCCTACTTGCTTTACCAGGTATTTTTAGTTTTTTATCAGACGACATGCACTCTTCGGCCCTGGAAACGGATTGTCCCATCTGAGGTGGCAAATAATGTGAAGTCTCTGCCCATACCGACATTGGAGCCGGGGAAGAACTTTGTACCGCACTGGCGGACGATGATTGAGCCGGCGGAAATATTCTGGACGCCGAACAGATTTACACCTCTTTACTGCGGATTGCTGTCTCTGCCGGTCCTCGAAGAGCCTTGTCCCTTTTTATGTGCCATAATTAGAT
>CAZLIO010000196.1:0-6655 GCA_964559025.1 uncultured Pirellulales bacterium
TCAACGATTAGTGTAGTTCATAGTTCGTAGTTCGTAGTTCGTAGTTTATGAGCTCAAGTGAGTTTTTTGGAAATGCAAAAACAAAGGTCAAAAGTAAAGGTCAAGGCGAAGCGATGCGGCTTTACCCTTGCGGAAGTGTTAGTTGTGATAGTAATCATATCACTTCTCGCAGGCATGGGCGGCGGTATTTACGTGGGGACCCATAAGAGGATGCTGGTCGAAAAAGCGGCACGCGACTTTGTGCTTACAGCCCAATATGCAAGGATAATGGCGATTGAGAAACAGCGCCAGTACAAAATACAATTAGATGCAGCCAATAACGGATTTCTCTTAGCTACAACGCAATTGGATAAAGAAGGCGAGCAAACAGAACAGGTGATTGTGAAGAACTCTTTTTGCAGACCGGTGGAATTCGAAGGTGCGGTCAGGTTCGAGGACATTCAAATTACGCCGATTGGTTTGCAGACGACGACCGAGGACGATGAGGAGAAGCAGACAATAGTTTTCTCACCGGACGGCACCGCACAGTCAGCGGTAATTCAGATTGGTGACGGCAAAACTCATTATACGGCGAGTATTTACGCTGCGACCGGTAAGGCAAAGGTGTATTTCGGCACGTCTGAGGATGTGGAAGTCGGGGTTATTGATTTGGACGCAGAAGAATGGTCCGAGTAAAAAGAAACAATAAAGGTTTTACTCTGGTTGAGGCAGCGGTTGCAAGCACCATCCTTTGTGGAGCTGTTTTGACCGTGGGAGCAATCAGCACGAGCTCTCTTAGTGGGACAAGACTTAACAGGCAATATGAAGTGGCGGCTTCATTGATTGATAAACAGCTAAGCTTGATTGACTACATCGGCATCGATGAATTCATCGATATAGGCCAAATGGAGGGGGACTTTTCGGAGATTGAGCCGGGCTATCACTGGGCAGTCGTTACCGAATACCAGGATATTGATAGTCTCTATCTGGTAACTATAACGGTTACCTGGGTTGACCACAAACGTCCTTAC
This sequence comes from uncultured Pirellulales bacterium, assembly GCA_964559025.1. GTDB lineage: Bacteria > Planctomycetota > Phycisphaerae > Sedimentisphaerales > Anaerobacaceae > NIOZ-UU13. Next base: position 1,011 of record CAZLIO010000196.1, read on the forward strand.
AGCCTTTCGGTGGATACTATGCTCGACGGGATAACCATATATATTGAACTTGAAGTAGCGCAGGAGTAATTAAGAAGATGCGTTCGAGAAAGACAGGATTTACATTGGTGGAAGTAATGGTGGCTTCAACCATAGGGGCCTTTATTATGTTAGTGGCGGTGGGGACACTGAAGGCCATTACAGCCAGCGCTGAGATGGTGGAGAATAATATCAGCACTGCTGCTGAGTTAAGGTTTGCCACGAATATGCTCAAAAGGGACCTCGTGAATTTTTATCGTGACGAAAATATAGAAAATACCAAAATGATAGGGACCGCTGAAGAAACAGGACAGGAAGGCGCCAGCTATCTGGTTTTTTACACCGTCAGCAGGGCCAAGGCCAGGTCTGACCAGCCGGAAGGTGATATATACGAAGTGGAATATTACCTGATGAAAGATGAAGAAAAGTCGCTGCTGATGAGAAGAATGTGGCCGAATCCCAACAAAGAAGAAACGGAACCTCGCGGAATCTTAGCTGTAATTGCCGAGAACATTGACGTTTTCGAGGTCAGATACTTTGACGGTGAAGAATGGTCCACCGAATGGCCTGAAGAGATGCAGGTTTTGCCCCAGTTGATAGAGGTCAATATAGTGGCAAAACCACCAAGCCGACCGGTGCCGACAATAGAATCCTTTATAGTGAATTTAACCAGATCTGTAACTGCTGCGGTTGATGATTCCGAAAGCGGTGAGCAAGAGGGAGGCGGCCAGGGAGGCGGCCAGGGAGGCGGCCAGGGAGGTGGTCAGACAGGCGGCCAGACAGGCGGCCAGACAGGTGGCCAGACAGGTGGCCAGACAGGTGGCCGCCCGTAAAACAGCACCGGTGGAGTATCTGGGCCGACCAGGTAAAAATAAAGAAAGAATCGGAAAGTAAAATTTTAGCTGAGAAAATGGGAACTAATGGTAACAATAAAGGGCTTGTTCTTGTAACAGTGCTGTGGGTCGTTGTGGTTCTTATGGTGCTTGTTGCAGTGCTCGGGCGGAAAAGCCTGCTCGATACAAAAGTCTGCCTCGCCAGGATGGAAGGTATTAGGTGCAAGTGGGCCTGCAGGGCAGGGATAGAGAAAGCTGTCGGAGTGCTGAACGAGGACACAAGAGAAAGTGACTGCCTGACTGATTTGTGGAGTGATAATGAAGAAGATTTCAATGATATTTTGCTCCAGAGGTGCTGGTTCACCGTCCGGGTAGTTGATGAGGCAAGTAAATTAAACATAAATACCGTCACGAAAGGACAACTTTTAGAATTGCCGGAGATGCTTGAAGAGATTGCTGATTCAATAATTGACTGGCGGGATGAAGATGATACGCCGAGCGAAGGAGGCGCCGAAGGCGGCTATTATGAGAATCTGCCTTTCGGGTATATGGCCCGGAACGGTCCTTTCAGGACGATCCGTGAGCTGCTTCTGGTTAAGGATATTACACCGGAGCTGCTGTACGGAGAGGACACCAATTTCAACGACCAGTTAGACTACAATGAACAAGACGGCGACGAAAGCCCCCCGAATGATGACGGAGATAGTGAGCTGGATAAGGGATGGATTGCGTATCTGACATGCTATTCTTATGACAACAATAAAGACGCCGAGGGTAATCAAAAGATTAATATCAACGAGGCCAATGAGAATCAGCTCACAAGCTCTCTTAACATAAAGAGCTCCCAGGCCAAATGGATTGTGGATAACCGCCCGAACAACGGATACCAAAGTATAGGTGATTTGATAAGTAATAACAGCCCTAAAGCACCACAAGCCTCAAACAGGGATTCGGATGAAGCTGAGCCTCTGGATTTGCAAACGTTTTCTCAAATAGCGGACAAAATAACAGTAGATGATAGTGAAAAGGGGCCGGGGAAAGTGAACGTCAATACCGCCTCAGAGATAGTTCTGGCTGCTTTGTTGGGCGGCGGCGATACGGCTGAGCAGATTGCCCAGGAAATTACCGCCTATAGAGAAACTTTGTTGTACGGGATGCAAAGCATTGGGGAGCTTTTAGATATCCCGTCGATTAATATTAATAGATTTAAGAATATTGCAGGTCTTATAACGACTCGTTCCGATGTTTTTACAATTCGCTGCGTTGCGACGGCTGACAGAAATATGGTTAGTGGAGCAACACTGGAAACAGAGGCGGTAGTGGACAGAAGCTCGAGTCCTTGTAAGGTGCTTTTCTGGTATCAGGGAGCAAGTAATTAAATGAGCGATAATGCAGCTAAAATCAGGACACAGCAGTCTGTGGTAGCAATAGCACCAGAGGAAAGTAAGCTCAAAGCCATAGAGCTTCGAGAAAAGGATGGGACGCTCGAAGTTCTCTGGACAAAGAGCAGCAAAGATGCTTATACGGACTGGCGAGCCTTTGCAGCCGAGTGTGGCTTGTCCGTTGAGCCGAACGCACACACAGGCGCTGAAAGTAAGAAGAGAGTTGTTATTGGCTTTAGCTCGGCAGGGGTGGCATTTTATCGTATTAGTGTGCCTGCCGTGGGCGAAGAAGAGACCGCAGCGATGGTTAAATTGCAGGCTGAAAGCCAACTGCCGCTGCCGGCTGAGCAAATGGAATTAGCCTGGCGGGCCGGCAAAATGCAAAATGGACAAGCAGGCGTTACCATAGCGGCGGCAAGAAAGGAACAGTTGCAAAGGTTTGTAGAAAATGTGCGGAGTTTTGAGCCTTCGAAGATATTGTTAGATTGCGAGGGAATAGTAAAGGTCTGGAGGACTTTCTTTGCCGGAAACAAAAGAAACGCCGTGGTTCTGAGCTCGACAGCGCAGAATACCCAGGTTTGTCTGGCTGAAAATGGGCAATTGACCAATGCCGTGGTTCTGGATATGGGGATGGACGATTTTGCTGCTGGAGGCGAAGAGGAACAAACGACAACCTGCGAAAGATTTGTTCAGGATATGAGGAGCGTGCTGGAGCTGTTTGGTTATGCCGAGCAAACGGAATTGCCCCTTTTCGTACTCTCGGACGGCAGCGCTGCGTATGTGAGCATAGTGTCTTCTCTAAGGTCGGCAGGACTCAATGCGCGAGTAGCCCTGCCGGACATTAAAGAATTGAAGGTACCAAACGAAATCGGTCCTGAAGTTATCTACGAATATCGTGTGTCCATAGGTCTTGGGCTGATGGCGCTTGAGGCACGCAAGGATGAGCTTAACATTTTTGAGCGTTTGTACAACCCGGCCGAGAAGGAACAAAAGAAGCATTGGGTGTATTCACTAAAGGTAGCTTGTTCGATTGCGGTGGTAATGCTGGTCTTATCAGTTGTTGTCTCTTATGCGATCGATGTGGCCAGTTCGGGTGCAATCGAAAAGCGTTTGAAAACATCAGGTTCGGAGGCTGATATCAATCTGCTTATGCAGCGGCAACAACTAATCAAAGTGGTCGCACAGGAAAGGCCGGATTTACTCGACCTCCTGGGTCAGGTGACCGCAAGCGGTGACAGCGGGATAAAGCTGGAGAGTTTTCATTTTAAGAAGGGCCAGCCTGTGACCATAAACGGCCAGGCCTCCAGCAACGAGCAGCTCTACAAATTTGAAAAAAGTTTACAGGACCGAAAGAATATAAAAAGTGTAAAAATGAACCCAAGCAGAGATGCCAAAACTAAGAAGAGCAAATTTACTATAACTTTTCATTACAGAAATTTTACCAAATAGAGAGCTCGCGCAGTAAGGTTTGAAAGCTATGATAGAGAAATTAAGCCAAAAAGACCTACGGATATTGAAGATTGGTGCTGTGTGTATTGCGGCAATTTTCGTGTTTGTGTTTGCCTCCGAATGGTTTGACCGCTGGGCAAAGGCAAGAGCATCACTTGCCGCGGTGAAGAACAAGCTGGAGCTTATAGATGTGGACAAGGCCAAAAAAGCCGGCTTGTTGTCAATTGTGCCTGTGTTCGAGATGCCCGAGAAGGAGGAGACGCAAAGATTTCTGTTTAGAGATAAGCTCAATGAACAATTAAAGAAGGCGGGAATACAAAATCAGCCTTTGCAGGTTGCCTCTATCGGGAAATCAGGACAGGCCGGGTATAGATTGCTGCGCTTGAAGTGCAGCGCTAAGTGCAGGTTCACCCAGGTGCTTGATTTGCTTGCCAACCTGAAAGAGAATCCTTATCTGGTTGGGGTCGAAGAGCTTAGAATAAGATGTGATAGCAAAAAGCCTCAGGAAGTTGATCTGGATTTAACTGTGTCAACATTTGTTAAGTGAGAGAGGTGGATTATGAATCTTAATTATCTGAAAAAAAAGAAAGAATTGGTTTCAGTTGTTCTGCTTGTTGTTTCAGCGTTTTTGGCGGTTTTGATCTTGGTTAAGGTAACAGGCTTTTTTACCGCCTCAGCCAAGGCAGAAAACATAGTTAAGACAGCTATTGCGCAAAATAACGCGGACGACGAAGATATGGACAAGTATTTTGCCAAATACAAGGTGCTTGCCGACGCGCTAAAAAAGAACAATTTGTTTGCGCCGCCTGCACCAAAGCAGCATCCCGTAAATGAGGTACTTGGTATATTTGGTGATGAAGTGATAATAAAGGACAAGCTCTACAAAGTCGGCGATAAGGTGGGAGAGGCAAAGATTGTGGCAATTGGACCTACGGAAGTTACTATCGAATGGGACGGTAAGGAAAAAACATTTGCTCCTATCAATTCAGGCGGTTCTTCGGGGCCGGGTGGCCCGGGGGGTTCAAGAGCAACAGCCAGAGGCGGAGAGCCTGGGTCTGGAGGGGGAAGTGCCCAGATGGTTGCAGTCGGGTCGGCGGGCAGCGCAATGGGCGGGCGTGGAGGCATGGAGGGATTTATGGGGGGAATGAGAGAAAGATTCCAGAATATGCCTGAGGCCGACAGGGACAGATTCAGGGCTCAAATGCAGGAAAGAAGAGACAGATATATGAATATGTCTGAAGCGGAAAGGGAAAGGTTCAGAGCCGAAATGCGCGAAAGTATGATGGGTGGTGGACGGCCGTCAGGTGGCGGGCGACCATCAGGCGGCGAACGCCGCCCAGGTGGCAGCAGTGGACGTCGAGGTGGTAGATAATGATAAAATAGTTTAAGGGAGCTAAATAAAATGGAACATTCAGGAACAACAAAAATATTCGTAATAGTGTGGGCCTCAGTGCTTTTTGCTTCTTATGTAACCGGCATTTGCATCAAAGAAATCAGGTTCAAACGTGCCAGGGTTGCCTCCCAAGCAGTTACTGAGCCTGAGGTAAGCAGTGAGGTTCAAAAGCCAAGCGAGACAGATAAACTTGTAGGCGAGCTGACCCGGAAAAGTCCGATGTCCGGCCCCGGAGGCGCCGAAAGGCCTGGCAATCGTTCTCCCGAAGATAGAGCCGGAGCAGGAGGGGGAAGAGGGAATATGAGAGAGCGATTTGCGAATATGTCTGAGGAAGAAAGAGCTCAAATGCGTGAAAGATTTGGCAGCAGACGCCGAGAAGGCGGCCAGAGGTTCCAAAATCTTTCTGAAGAAGAAAGAGCGAGAATGGAAGAGCAAAGAAGGCAAATGAGGGAAAGAATGGATAACATGTCTGAGGAAGAAAGGGCCAAAATGGGAGAAGAAATGGAAGAGCTGAGAGGGCGATGGGAAGAAATGTCCGAGGAGGAAAGGGAAGAAGCAAGATCTCAAATG
>CAZLIO010000197.1:0-6637 GCA_964559025.1 uncultured Pirellulales bacterium
AATAAGCTCGACGCGGGGCGTCGAGTCGGTGTAGGGGGGGAAGGGGATTTCGGATTTGTGATTTGAGATTTCATATTGAATGACGGGTACATCTCGGGAGTGGGCGGACCCCACGTGAAACGTGGGGCTAAACGAAATGGAGGCCCCGACTACGTCGGGGCGGTTTGTTTTGACAGTTCCCTCCCATTCGACCCATTCGACCATGCTCAGGGCAGGCTACGCTGGGGACAAGTATTTTTTGCTTTTGCCGTCAGGGATCCGCCGTAAGGCGTCCCTTACGGGACTGCAGATTGACAGCATTTGGGCAAATCGTTAAAATGATATTATGAACAGACGACAATTTTTAGCTACTTTGGGTGCAGCGGCAGTCCGCATAGGCGGATTAACTCTGACATCCTGTGCTTTCGCCGCTAACCCCGCAGCAAAAAGCAAAAGGCCCAATTTTGTCTTTATTTTCGCCGACGACTTGGGCTGGGGAGACCTCGGCTGTTACGGAAATCGCCAGATAAAAACACCCAACCTGGATGAACTCGCGAAGAAAGGGACATTGTTTACACAATTCTATGTCAACGGCTCGGTGTGCTCACCCTCGCGCACGTCGATAATGACCAGCCATTTCCCGTCACGCCACGGTGTTCACGGGCATTTCGCAACTGATAAGCAAAACAAAGCACGCGGGATGCCGAACTGGCTCGATCCCAAGGTACATACCGTGACAGGGCTGCTCAAGAATGCGGGGTATACAACCGGTCATTTCGGAAAGTGGCACTTAGGCTCCGGTGACGGCTCTCCGACGCCCGGCGATTACGGTATTGATGAGCATTGTACGATGAACTCGAACGGCCCACAATTAGCCGGCCAGGACGACCCATATTTCAGAGCCAAATCCACCGGCCAGATTGTTGACAAGACCATCGAGTTTATCGAAAAGAACCGCGATAAGCCCTTCTATGTAAACGTATGGACGCTTGTCCCGCACGCTACGCTCCATCCCACCGATGAACAGATGAAACCTTACCAGCAATATGCGCCCCGAGGTGTCCCCTATAAGGGTGTAAAGCAGATTTACTATGCCTCGGTCTCCGACCTGGACAGGCAAATCGGCCGACTGATTAAGAAAATCGACGAGCTTGGGCTGGGCGATAACACGCTGATTGCCTTTTCGAGTGACAATGGCCCCGAAGACCTGGACATTCGCAACGCCGTCCATAGCGGCGTCGGCAGTACGGGGCCGTTTCGAGGGCGAAAGCGAAGCCTGTACGAAGGCGGCATCCGTATGCCCTTTATCGTTCGCTGGCCCGGCCATACGCCGGCCGGCAGGGTTGACGAGACAACTATAATCGCCGGTGTTGACTGGCTTGAGTCTGTTTGCAGTTTAGCCGGCGCCAAAGTTCCACGCGACCTCAAACCTGATGGTGAGGATATGTCCGCTGCCCTGCTCGGTAAACCTAAGCAGCGCAGCAAACCTTTGATGTGGGAATGGCGATTCCGAATTTTCGGCGATATGGTGCACAAATGTCCGATGTTAGCCATTCGTGACGGAAAGTGGAAGCTGCTGATGAACCCCGACCGCAGCCGAATCGAATTATACGATATTCCTAACGACCCGACAGAGCTGGATAACGTTGTGGGTCAGCACCCCGACGTAGCAAAAAAACTGTCACAACAACTCTTGAAATGGCAGAAAACCCTACCACCCGGGCCTGTAGAAAAAGTGGCGGGTTCAAATGATTACCCCTGGCCCAAAGGGCAGTGACCAGTTGAAACAAGATAACGGAAAAATCATGAATCTAAGTTCTTATGGAGAAAAACAGTGGCTAAAAGAGCGGTAATTTTGCTCAGCGGCGGCCTTGATTCAGCTACAACTTTGGCCATAGCCCACAGTGAAGGTTTTGAGTGCTACGCCTTGACCTTTCGGTACGGCCAGCGACATGCGTTGGAAGTCGAAGCTGCAAAGAAAATAGCCGACTCCCTGGGAACGATTGAGCATCGTATAATCGATATTGACTTAGCTGCCTTTGGTGGCTCAGCCCTGACCGATTTAACCATTGAAGTACCAAAGGACAGAGCTGATTTAGATAAACACCCTTCGGCTGCGCTCAGGGCAAGCTCTCAAATTCCGCCAACCTATGTGCCTGCCCGCAATACGATATTTTTAAGTTACGCACTTGCCTGGGCCGAAGTGCTGCGCGTCTTTGACATCTTTATCGGGGTCAACACCACCGACTACAGCGGCTATCCCGACTGCCGGGCTGAATTTATCGCCGCCTTTGAGAAGACTGCCAACCTCGCCACCGCAGCGGCAGTTGAGCGTAAAGGCCGATACCACGTTCATACTCCGATTATAGATATGACAAAGGCCGAAATTATCCTCGCCGGCACTAAGCTCGGGGTAGATTTCTCCCTGACGCATAGCTGCTACGACCCTGACCAGCAGGGCCGAAGCTGCGGCCGATGCGACTCCTGCAGATTAAGATTAAAGGGCTTTGCCGAAGCAGGGCTAAAAGACCCCATCGAATATCGAGTAAAGAATATAGAAAAGTGAACTAAAGTGAGCCTAAATTTGAAATTTGAAATTTGAAATTTCAGATTACAATGACGCATACGAGATACAATGATAATAAACGAAATTTTCTATTCCTTGCAGGGTGAGGGATTTTTAGCCGGCGTTCCCAGTGTTTTCGTGCGTTTAGCCGGTTGTCCTCTGCGATGTCGATGGTGCGATACGAAATATGCCTGGGATGAAAAGGCGGGAAAAAACTACAGCATTGATAAAATCATACAAACAGTACGGCAATGGCCCTGCAAGCTCGTCGTAATAACCGGCGGTGAGCCGATGATAAATTCAGACCTGCCGCAGTTAGTACGCCAGCTAAAAACCGCCGACAAACACATAACAATCGAGACTGCTGGAATAGCATATATCCCGGAAATGCCCTGCGATTTGATTAGTATCAGTCCGAAATTGAGTAATTCGGCGCCGACCGACCCTGAACTTGCCTCCATTCACGAAGACTCACGGCTGGATATCGCCGTTCTGGGTAAGTTGATTGACAGCTATCAATTTCAACTCAAATTTGTTGTGGATTCAAAATCCGACCTGGCTGAAATACAGCAGACCTTAGAGAAAACAGGAAACGTCGATTTCGAAAAGGTAATGCTTATGCCGCAGGCAGCTACAAGAGATGAACTTTTACTCAAATCACCAATGGTAGCTGAAATGTGCAAGCAAACCGGCTTTTCATTTTCTCAGCGTTTGCAGGTTCTACTCTGGAATAATCAAAAGGGCAGATAATTGTGTTTGGCCATACCCTGTCTTTGAAGCGTTTTTATCTAAAAGTTTGACATATTTGACGCAGCCTCATATCATATTAACCTGATTTGGCTGGACCCAAAGGGACGAGGTAATACCTCGTCTTTATTTCTATAGATTGAAAGGTTCTTTTTTATGGCGAAACGAAAAGTAACTTTAAAAAATAAACCGTTTGTATTAATCATCCGTGACGGGTGGGGCTACAACCCAAATCCGGATGAAGATGAATATAATGCCGTCAAGTGTGGAAATACACCGGTAGATGATATGCTGATGGCCGAGTATCCAAACTGTCTCATCCATACCAGCGGCGAAGACGTGGGCCTTCCGAACGGAACAATGGGCAACAGTGAAGTAGGACATCAAAATATCGGCGCCGGCAGAATCGTCCCCCAGGAATCCGTAAGAATCAGCAAAGCTATCCGCGACGGCTCCTTCTTCGATAATAAAGAATTCCTGAATTTAATCAAATCCGTGAAAGACAACAACGGCAAAATGCACGTTATGGGCCTGTGCAGTAACATCGGGGTACACTCACTGTTAGACCACCTTTACGGCCTGCTCGAATTGGCAAAAAGAAATGGCGTAAAGGATGTTTTTATCCACGCATTCACAGACGGCCGGGATTCACCGCCGGACAGCGGAGCAGGATACATAGCCGATATTGAAAAAAAGGCCAAGGAAATAGGCGTAGGCAAAATCGCAAGCGTTATGGGCAGATTCTATGCGATGGACCGCGACAGCCGGTGGGAGCGTGTACAAAAGGCTTACGAATGTATTAGGATAGGCAAGGGTATCAAAGCAGCTACCCCGGCAGAGGCGGTTGCTAAAAGTTATGAAAAAGAAGTAACCGATGAATTTATCGAACCGACGTGTATAGTCAACGAAGACAACGAACCATTGGCCACTATCGACGACGGTGACGGTGTAATATTCTTCAACTTCCGCGGCGACAGACCTCGCGAAATTACACGAGCATTTGTTGAGAAGGACTTCAAAGAATTTACCAGAACGAGCAAGCCGGACATATATTTCGTCTGTACGACCGAATACGATGCAACGATACCTGCGCCGGTGGCATTTCCAAAACTGCCAAAGATGAAAAATATCCTGGGGGCGTACTGGGGCTCTCTGGGTCTGAAGCAATTTCGCTGCGCCGAGACGGAAAAATATGCACACGTTACTTTCTTCTTCAACGATTATACCGAAAAACCGTTCACCGGCGAAGACCGGCAAATTGTGCCTTCGCCGCGAGTTCGAACATACGACCTAAAGCCCGAGATGAGCATTTACGAGGTTACTGACGTTGTACTGGAAAGACTTGACACCAATAAATACGATGTGGTAGTAGTCAACTTTGCCAATCCGGACATGGTCGGCCATACCGGCGTATTGTCCGCAGCGATAAAAGCGGCTGAGGCGGTTGATGAATGCGTGGGCAGGATATTGGACAAGGTCAGGACTATGGGCGGGGTGGCTATAATCACCGCCGACCACGGTAATTTTGAGAAAATGTGGGATACGGTAAAGAATCAGCCCCACACCGCCCACACCGTCGGTGATGTGCCGCTGATTGTATTCGATGAACGCTACAAAAACAGCGAACTCCGCGAAGGCGGCAGATTAGCCGACATAGGGCCTACCCTGCTGGAGATGATGGGCCTGCCGCAACCCGAGGAAATGACCGGCCAATCGCTGCTTGCGAAATAAGGAGTAGATAGTAATGAAACTCGATTTAAGCAGTCTCAGTAAGGCTATTGAGTCTTTGGAAAAGACGTTAAAAGTTGCTGAAAACAAGGAGCTGGCTGCCGGCCTGGACGACGATGCGAAAGACGCTATCAGAGCGGGGGGTATTCAGAACTTTGAATTCACTTATGAATTGTGCTGGAAGTTTATGAGACGGTGGCTTGGAATCAATGTCGGCTCGACTTATGTTGACGGCGTAACAAGGCGGGAGCTGTTCAGATTAAGCGCAGAAAATCGGCTGATTTCGGATGTTGACCAGTGGATGGAATATCACGATGCCAGAAACGAAACAGCTCATACTTATAATGAGGATACGGCGGATGATGTTTTCGAGACATCGCGTATTTTTCTTGCCGATGCAAAAAAACTGCTCGAAGCGTTAAAGGAGCGTAATGCTTGATATTGCTCCGCAGCATCTGGAAACAATAAAACGCATACTTGCCGAGTATGTCGGTGAGTATGAGGTTCGTGTGTTTGGCTCAAGGGTTGGCGGGACGGCGAAGGATTATTCCGACCTTGACATCGTGATTGTGGGAACAGCCAGAATCAAGCGGAGGGTCAAAATGCTTTTGCGAGAAGCATTTGAGAAATCAGATTTGCCGTTTAGAGTTGACGTGGTGGATTATAATGCTGTTTCTGACTCGTTTAGAGCGATAATAGAAAATAATTACGAAGTCATACAAAAGAAAAAATAGAGATTCAGAATGTTATTATAAACCCTAATGGCAAGGCCTGCCGTGTTTCAGCTAAGCAAGCACTTAAAATGGCCAGAGCCAAATGATAACCTTTTCATACCAAAAGGTGCAAAACACTCAGCAAAAATATATTCAGGATATGCCGATATTTCGTTTTTCAATGAAAGAGATCGCTACAAAAGACAATAGATTCCCACTGAAGTTTACACCGCACTACGATGCGGGGCGGGAATGACAACTCAGTTAGCTCGGTGAACTTGGTGGTGAAACTAAATGCCATACACTAATCAACCGTGAGTGGCAGCTTCAAGCTCAGCTTGGGGATGGTGAGCGGGAGACGACAATGGGACAAATAGTCGTTCTTGATGAGAATATGGTTAATATGATAGCAGCCGGTGAGGTGATTGAACGGCCTGCCAGTGTGGTCAAGGAGCTGATGGAAAACAGTATCGATGCCGGGGCGACAAAGATAACGGTGTCCATCGAAGATGGAGGCCGAAAACTGATGTCGGTCGCCGATAACGGCTGCGGAATGGACGGCGAAGACCTGGGGCGCGCATTTGAGCCACACACCACCAGTAAAATAAAAACCAGCAAAGATTTACAGGGCATATCGACACTTGGTTTTAGAGGCGAAGCGTTAGCAAGTATCGCCTCGGTCGCACAAGTGAAGGGCACGAGCAGAATAAAAGGCGAAACCGGGGCCAATTGCATTGAAATTGATTGCGGTAACAAGAGCAGTATCATCCCATGCAGCGCAGATTACGGCACAACAATCCAGGTCAGAGACATTTTCTATAAATTACCCGCCCGGCGGAAATTTCTCAGAACCACCAACACGGAAATGGGGCACATCGCCGAGCAATTCACACGCATTGCATTA
>CAZLIO010000198.1:0-6609 GCA_964559025.1 uncultured Pirellulales bacterium
GTTAGAATGGGAGGGTGAAGTTTATAAGGGAAATCCGGGTTCATTTATGCCAAGCATGAGGAGAGAATATGAAATCTTTTATTGTTTTGTTTATCATGTTTGCGTGTCAGAGCCTGACGGGGCAAGAGGGCTTTTACATCTTCTCTTTTCGCTTTCTTTTCCTTAGGCCCAATTTGGTTATTCTCAATCTTGTTGCCAGTACCGTTCTTCCAAGCCGGTCGGCTATCTGCTGTGCGGTTTTAGTGGGATAAAGTTTCCTTAACAGGTTCAGCTCTTTCTTTGACCAGATACGCTTTGGTTCGCTAATTCCCAATTTGTGTGCTCTGCCCGTTACCGCCGAGACAGTCCGTCCAAGCTGTTTCGCTATATCTCGCAGGCTCTTATGTGGGTATAGTTTCTTAAGGAGAGTGTCCTCTTGTCTTGACCAGGCGGGAGTTGTTCCCACTTTTTTGAGGCCGTTGAGATATGCTATTGCTTTCACCGACTCCAAAGGCCGCCCAAGTTTATCAGCTATGCTTTGCGTGTCCTCCGTCGGGTAAAGTTTCTTGAGCAGTTTGACTTCATTGGCTGACCAGAGACGCCGTTCTCTTGTATTAATCCCCATGTTGTATGCTTTTTGTCTCACCGTTCCCAGAGACCGCCCAGTTCGCTCGGCTATTTCCCTTGCTCTTCCACGAGGGAAAAGTTTCTTTAGCAGCTTAACCTCATCTTCTGACCATGCTACCCAGCTGTTTTTCTTGCTCTTTGCCATTCTTCCTTAGTTCCTTACTCCTGTCCTTGCCTCGATACATTGCCTGCACTTTCACCAACCATTCTAACAATCCCCTGTCTTAATTCAACTAATTGTTTCGGCCAAACAGCTACTTCAGATTGGATGGCCTGCCTTTTTATACATGTACAAATGTAATGTCGTGTGCCGGATGTCTCGACTTCGCTCGGGATGACAGAGAAATGGTGTGCGGTGCACACCCTGCCATTCAATGAGGTATTTAAGCTGTCAATGCCGTTAGGCATGGCCAAGTCCATTGACCCCGCCCTTCGAAAGGGTGGGATTGACACAAGCTCTGTAGGCAATTACAATACGCATTCGCCAATTTTACCGGCGGTTTTACCGCCGGTGAACGCAATACGCAATACGATATACGCAATACGAAAAATGCAAATATTACTGACAAATGACGACGGCATTTTTGCCCCGGGCTTAGCTGCAATTTATAAAGAGCTGGTCACAATTGGGGACGTAACGGTTGTTGCGCCGGCTGACAGCCGCTCAGGCGCAAGCCACAGCATTACTTATTCCCGGCCATTGGTGTGCAATAAAGTTGACATCAACGGCCAATTCACCGGTTTTAGCGTTCAGGGCTCGCCGGCCGATTGTGTTAAGCTCGCAGTGATGCAACTGCACGAGGGGCCGATAGATTTACTCGTTGCCGGGATAAACCAGGGGGCAAATGCAGGTATAAATGTCTATTACTCCGGCACGGTTGCCGCTGCGATGGAGGGGGCGTTCTTAAAAATCCCGGCGGTCGCGATGAGCCTTTCGTTCGAGGAGCAAATGGATTTCGAAAAGGCCGCACACTACTGTGCGAAAATCCTCAAAAAGCTTATGCCGGTCACAAAAGGCGATGTGATAAATATCAATATACCGCATTTATCAAAAGGCGAGCCCAAAGGCGTTCGAGTAGTGCCCCAATCAAGTAAGGGTTTTGACGAGTATTACATCCGTCAGACAAATGAGCAGGGTCAGACCGTGTTTCAGTTGGCCGGCAACGGCCACCGCATCGACGGCACACCTACCGACACTACATCCCTCGAAGAAGGCTATATTACTGTCACCGCACTGGCTCCTGATATGACAAACCATCAGAAAACACGCGAACTTCAGCAAATAAAGTGGTAAGCTGTGCCTGATAACTAAATTTGAAATATGAAATTTGAAATTTGAAATCTAATGAAAGCATTGGTAAAAGGCAAGCCGGAACCCGGCCTGTGGATGGAAGATGTACCTGTACCTGAAATGGGCATCAATGATGTCCTGATAAAAATCCATAAGGCCGCGATTTGCGGCACGGATATTCATATCTTCAACTGGGACCAGTGGTCCCAAAAGACAATAAAGACCCCTATGGTCATAGGCCACGAATTCGTCGGCAACGTCGAAAAAATGGGCCGCAATGTACACGATGTAGAACTTGGCGAGCTGGTCAGCGGCGAAGGACATATTGTCTGCGGACGCTGCAGGAATTGTTTAGCAGGCCGCAGGCATCTCTGCACCGACCCAAAATGTATCGGCGTGAATCGAACCGGCGCGTTCGCTGAATATCTGTCTATCCCTGTCACCAATATCTGGCATTGCGACCCCAACATATCCACAGATGTACTTGCCTGTTTTGACCCTTTTGGAAACGCGGTCCACACTTCCCTCTCTTACGACCTGGTTGGAGAAGATGTGCTGATAACCGGTGCCGGGCCTATCGGCTGTATGGCCATCGCCGTAGCCAAACACGCCGGCGCACGTTACGTGGTGATTACCGACGTTAATCCATATCGTCTGGAATTGGCTAAAAAGATGGGGCCTACTATGACTCTGGATGCGAGAAACCAAAAAATCGAAGACGCCTTCAAGAAACTCGATATGAAGGAGGGCTTCGATGTCGGTCTGGAGATGTCGGGCAGTCCTGAGGCATTCAAAGATATGCTCGCAAACATGTGCCACGGCGGTAAAATCGCTCTGCTGGGAATTATGCCATATACCGCTATTGACTGGGATTATG
The DNA here is from genome assembly GCA_964559025.1 of uncultured Pirellulales bacterium. Classification (GTDB taxonomy): domain Bacteria; phylum Planctomycetota; class Phycisphaerae; order Sedimentisphaerales; family Anaerobacaceae; genus NIOZ-UU13. The sequence continues at coordinate 2,775 of CAZLIO010000198.1, forward strand.
TCGTCTTCAACGGCCTGACTATAAAGGGAATTTACGGCAGAGAAATGTTCGAAACCTGGTATAAGGCCACCATGCTTATTCAAAGCGGGATGGATTTAACACCGCTTATTACACACAGCTTTGGCTATACCGAATATCTCAGGGCCTTTGAAATAATGCGGTCTGGAAATTCAGGAAAAGTTATTTTGAACTGGACGGAAGAATAAGAGCTTATCCGAATAACCCTTCATCCTTTGTCATTCTGAGGCGAAGCCGAAGAATCTGGCCAACGAAGAGGAGATTCTTCACTTCGCTACGCTCCGTTCAGACCTGTCCTTGAGCAAAGCGAAGGAATGACAAGTGAGAGCAAATAGTTATTCGGATAGGCTCTAAAAAGTCAGCTTAAAAAATTATAGCGAGGAATAAGATATGTTCGGAGCGATGAAAGCTCATATATCCGAAGAGCTCAAACAGATAAATGACAATGGACTCTACAAGGCCGAACGCATCATAACGAGTCCGCAAAACGCTATGATTACAATACAGAGCGGTCAAAAGGTCCTCAACTTATGCGCCAACAACTATCTGGGCCTTGCCGACCATCCGGACATCATACAGGCCGCACAGGATAGTTTCACAAAATGGGGTTACGGTCTTTCCTCGGTCCGCTTCATCTGCGGCACGCAGGAAATACACAAACAGCTCGAAAAGAAAATCTCCGAATTTCTCGGCACCGAGGACACAATCCTGTATTCCTGCTGTTTCGATGCAAATACAGGCTTGTTTGAAACTCTGCTTACTGCCGAAGATGCCATCATCAGCGACCAGCTTAACCACGCCAGCATTATCGACGGCATACGCCTCTGCAAGGCCCAGCGCCTGCGGTTTGAAAACTCCAATATGCAGGACCTAAAGGACAAACTGCAACAGGCCCAATCGGCAAGATTTCGTATGATTGCAACCGATGGCGTATTCTCAATGGACGGAACCATAGCCAAATTAGACCAAATCTGTGAATTAGCGGAAAAATACGATGCACTCGTAATGGTGGACGACTCGCACGCAGTCGGCGTACTGGGCAAACGAGGACGCGGTTCTCCCGAACACTGCGGCGTAATGGGACGCATCGACATTAACACCGGTACGCTCGGCAAGGCTCTGGGCGGGGCCAGTGGAGGTTACACCAGCGGAAGAAAAGAAATTATTGAGCTGCTGCGCCAGCGCTCGCGGCCTTATCTTTTCTCAAATACGCTTGCGCCGGCAATCGTCGCCACTTCGCTAAAAGTCCTGGAGATGCTCCTTGACTCCACAGAATTCCGCGACAAACTCATGGACAATACTTGCTATTTCAGAGAGCAGATAACCAGACTCGGCCTGGACGTTATCGCCGGCGAACATCCTATCGTGCCGATTATGCTGGGAGATGCTGTTCTTGCCCAAAAAATGGCAGAAAAACTTCTGGAAAAGGGTGTTTACGTCATAGGATTTTCCTATCCAGTAGTCCCCAAAGGCACCGCACGAATTCGCACACAGATATCCGCCGCCCATAGCAAGGACGACTTGGACTTCGTCATCGAGAAGATCGATGAGGTCAAACAGGAGCTGGGAATATAGTGAGTAGCGAGTAGTGAGCGGCGAGTAGTCAGTTAACCAACTAACCACTCACCAATTAACCAACCAAATAGCCTGCCAACAGCTCATAATCGTTGAGCACATCAGAAATTCTATAACAAACGACACGACCTCGACTAACAAGGCTAAGTAAAAAATTGCAAATTTCAGCGTTGACATATTCGGCCTGACGTAATATAATACAGTTGATAATTTCGAAACGTTAAGAAAACGCAGAATTAACGGAACACAACACTGCTTTTGCGCTTCTTATTTTTTGACAATAATATAAAAGGAGCATCTCTCAGACTATTTCTTCTCGTAGTCTCTTAAAACAATTTCACCGGAAAGGGAAGATACAAATGAAAACAAGAGCTTTTACACTAATCGAGCTGCTTGTAGTAATCGCCATCATCGCCTTGCTAATGGCGATTCTCATGCCCTCGCTGCACATTGCCAGAGAGCAAGCCCGTAGCATTAACTGTCGCAGCAACGTAAGGACCCTGACACTTGCCTGGCTCATTTACAAGGATGATAATGACGCCAAACTGGTCAACGCCAATACCCCAGCAGGTAGCCCGGGAAATATTGCACCATGGGTCCTAATGCCGCCAAATACAGGAGATTCCAGTGTTGAAGAGAAGAAGGAGTACATAAAGAAAGGTGTGATGTGGCCTTATGTGAAGGATATAGGAGTCTACCGCTGTCCCTCCGACCGGCGCAAGAATATTTCATACCACAAGTATGCCTATCGTACCTATTCCATCACCGGCGGCCTGAATGGGGTAGCTCACAGCGGCGGCTGGGAGATTCTACCTTGCCTAAAGTATACCGACATCAAGCAGCCGGCCGCCAAGTGGGTCTTTCTGGCCGAATGTGACACCAGGGGATACAACATGAATTCATGGGTCATGAACCCAAGCTCAAAACAGTGGGTTGACCCGTTCGGAATCTGGCACCGAAGCAACACCAGCACGGTTGGTTTTGCCGACGGCCGTGTCGAAATGCAGCAATGGCACGGCAAAGGACTCATCCAGTGGAACCTGACGGCCTTGCACAATCCGCAGAGTTTCAGCTTCTACAGAACACCCACTGACGACGAGGAGCGGGAAGACTTCGAGGTCGCACTGAGGGCCTATTCCCATAGGGCGCTTCTGTAGTCCCCTAAGGGATGGCCAAGTCCAGAGCCTCACAGCAAAACAAGATAACATTGTGTGTTTCCAAAGTTCATACCTTGCAGATAAATACCATCCCCTATACAGGCACTGTGGAACCGAAAAAACACTAAAGATTTGGCAAAAACATGAGAAGTTCTGCAACAGGTGACATGACCTCAGCTAACAAAGTAGTACAAAAAATTGTAAATCTCCGGTGTTGACATATCTGTCCAGACGTAATATAATACATTTGATAAGTCCAAAACGTTAAGAAAATTCAAATTTAGCAAAACATAACACTTCTTTAGCGCATCTTTTCTTTTGGACAGTAAACATAATTAAGGAGTGATACCGATGAAAACAAGGGCCTTTACACTAATCGAGTTGCTTGTAGTAATTGCAATCATTGCTGTACTGATGGCGATTTTAATGCCGTCTTTAAGGGCAGCCAGAGACCAGGCCAAGCGCGTCCACTGTGTCAGTAATGTAAAGACTCTCTCTCTGGCCTGGCTTATGTACAAAGACGAGAATGATGATAAGCTGGTTGGGGGCCACACCGACCCCGGCAACTGGGTCCTGCGCCCGTCGTCCACCGGTACTATCGAGCAGAAGAAGGAGGCCATCCGAAACGGCCTGCTTTTTCCCTATGTTAACGAGACTGTTGACGTATATCGATGCCCTGCCGACTTAAGGATAAAAGACCCGGGACAATTTGCCTTTCGAAGCTTTTCCATCGCCGGCGGCGCAAACGGCGAAGGGTGGCAGGATACATATGAACAGGCCAGGATATACTCTGATATAAAGAGACCAGCCGCCAAATACGTGTTCCTTGAGGACATAGACCCCAGAGGGTTCAATACTGGCTCCTGGTGCATGAATTTTAGCCCCCTCAGCTGGGTGGATCCATTGGCGATGTGGCACAACGAGAGGAGCACTATCGGTTTTGCCGACGGGCATTCGGAAATGCACAGATGGGAAAACAGGAGCTTCATTGACTGGGCTCATCGGGCCATGTTTGAGCCAACGGCCTTCGCATTCTATATGAACCATCCGGCCGACGAGGTTGAAGACATCAATTTTATGGCCAA
>CAZLIO010000199.1:0-6609 GCA_964559025.1 uncultured Pirellulales bacterium
CACGTCATATCGCAAGAACGATACAAAAGACGCTGCAAAGAAGACCAGGTTGAATAGTGCCAGAAGTCCAATATCCCAGATGGCCAATTTCAGAGATTGGCCAAGCGCAAGGTCCCGCTCCCGGAACTTCGGCACGGTGTCAAAGCTTACTGGTTTCTTAGAAATAACTCCCCAGTCTCGTATTGCTTGACCATGGTCACAGAGCAGATGAAGACTTTCAGGGTCTTCGGCATCCTTGCTGCGGATATACTCCTTTAGGTCTTGCTGGTATCTCTTGACTTGTTGGTATAAACTATTAAATCGATTAATACCGGTGCCAGCAATGCTTTCAGAGGCGCATTGATAAAGCACCGTTGGTGAAAGCCGGGTAAAAGACCGCCCAAAAGTCGCTGGGACTATCATTTTGTTGAGGTGATCCTCGTAAACTTGATTATATGCTTCTCTCAGTGCATTATACCACCGGGCTGTCGCTGGGGGATTACACTTTTCGGGGTCGGAACTAAACATGCCTGCATTCCTGCCGAATTTCCCAGAACGGCTATCATCTCTTATCTTTTGGTCCGCTTCAGTTAATCTTCTCTGCAATTGTGCCTGAGTAGGACTCTCGCGGGCCGCATCAGAGACAATCCTCCCGAAGCTTGGTATCAAAATGACTAGCCCCACCCATACAAGTAGAAGGATGACCATACTGTTGGCTGAGTGAGCGGTTCGACTGGAGACAAACATCCCCAGCAGCACGAAGATAGAAAGATACAGTAATGACAATAGAACAATCGTGAATATTTTAAGCCAATCAACAGAGCTTATAATAACGTCCCTGGAAGAAATTACAATGAGCAGATTAACCAGCAGGCCCAGAAGCAAAGGTATCCCCAAAGTGAGCATCACACCGATGTATTTACCCAGGAGTATTTTATGTCTGTGAATCGATGCCGCTAATATCAGACGAAGCGTGCCTGCTTCTTTCTCGCCGCAGATAGTATCATAAGTAAAAATCAATGCTATAAAACTAAGAATCAGTGAAATGATAAACACCAAGTCCATGTCGCTAAAGCGGCCAAGGTCAAAGTTACCCCGGCCCCTTACTTGAGGGATATACATCGAAAAGACACTGAATCTAAAGGAATTAGGGAGATACTTCTCAAAACCCTCCGTGCAAAGGGCCAACGACTTCGGTTTCCTATAGACCGTCTGCCGATAACGAGCTACGTCACATAGTCGATTCGTCTGTTCGCTCAGACTCGAAAGGTTTTCATTTGTGTCTTTCCAGTAGTCCTGCGACTCCTGCCTATATTTGGCTGCGAACACGAAGCCGGCGGCTGCAAACAGCGAAATGGCTAAGAGCAGTGACAGACTAAAACGCAGACTCAGGAGGTTCTCTAAAATTTCCCTGTATATAATTTGACGAATCATGTACGCCTCCGGGTTTACCTGAAATTTTTCTTAGCATAATTACCAATTCACCTTACGTCATATTTTAGAAATGCCACAAAGGATAATGTGAAAAAAATGGCATTGATAAAGACTAATAACAATATGTGGGTGGTGATCCTGGGGAGAGCTTTTGTCAATCTTTCAGGCCCACAGCTAAACCGAGGCAAATCCTGCAAGTTGAGAGGAGAAGATTGCTCAAGAAGCTTATCGTAATCCCATTTCTTTCCCTCTTCGTAGTCTTCTTCCTTGCACTGTGTGAAGTAAGAGGGCAAAGAGAAGTTATCTGTTTCGGAACGGATATACTCTATAACTTCATTTGTATGCAACTTGACCCGGTTTCTGAAATGTTCAAAGCTCGCCAAATCCGTACCGGCCAAGGCTGACATCAAACTCTCGTAAAGAGTGATAGGAGAGATTTGTGCAATAGTGCGCGCAAGGTGCTTCTGTTTCATCAGCCCACTGAGATATTGCTGCTGTACTTCAAATATCTTGTCTGCACACTTGAGTTTAACCGGTTCAGAAAGTGTATACTCTTTTTTGTAATCATCCATAAGAGCCTTTTCACAATATACAATAAAAATCCCCCTAAAAGCCCCCATAGCAAAACCTTGATTGCCTCCAGTTCTAAGTGTTTTAGTCAAGTCTTGGATCTCGTTATTCGCTTGTTCCCTTAGATCTCTCACTTGGGCGTCCATTTTCTCCTTGGCCTCAATGGGTCGGAGGTAATTAGCCAGGTACACGCTTCCGTTGGGAATCACTACTACGAAAACGACCCAGGCGAACAATCCAAGCACCAGAGAAATGCTGGCTCTGCGCATCAGGCAAGAGAATAGCAGGCCGACGTTATACATTACTGAGATGAAAATTAACGAAACAAGATACATCAAGCCGATGCGTGTCCAATCAGCTCCGGACAAACTCACCATAGGGAAATACTGAAGTATTAACAGCCCCATGATAAATGCGCTTGTGACAGGAACAATTAAGGTCACCAGTCCCGCCAGCAGCTTACCCAGCAATACTTGATAGCGGGCTATTGTACCTGAGAGTATCAGCTTGAGTGTGCCTTGCTCCCTCTCGCCCGATATCGTGTTATAAGCAACAAGAAGGGCCAGAATACTCATGACAACTTTTAAAATCAGCGTAACGTCCAGTGTTGGAAAGATAGAAAGAAATGGATTGCCCCCGGTTGAGGTTGCACTTATTTCAGAGACGCCACCCAATTCTATTCTTGCAGATTGGCCTAATTGCTTCTCCAGTCCTTCGCCAAAGACTGACAGCACATTCGGCGGTCGATAAGCCGTGGGTGTGATATTCTTATATACTTTGACCTTCCTCAGTTCTGCCTCATTAGCAGCTACGTTCTCATTATAGTCTTCTAACCTTCGCTGATAGTCCTTTGCCAGAATTGGCATAAAGACAGCCGTCAAGACCACACAAATTATAGTTCCCACAGCAAACTTAAACGTCATCAAATTCAGCAGGAACTCTTTTTTAGCGATTTTCCAGATCATACCGGATTCCTTTCTTCTTATCGCACATCGTATCCCAGGAATGATACAAAAGTTAGAGAAAAGACGGCAGCTATATAAAAGATCATTACAACCAAATAATTCCTTAGAAAAGAAAAGCGTTCTGCGAAGGAAAGCGGCTTTTCTTCAAAGACCGGGACCTGTTCAAAAGCAACCGCTTTTTTCGTGGTAGATAAATCTTCCCATGGATTGTACCAGTGGGGACTGTCGGGGTCCGCAGCATCTATTGTCTTAAAGAATTGAAGGAACTGAACCTGGTATCCATGCAAATCAGTCCAGATTTTTTTGAATCTTGCATATCCGCCGCCAACAACGGCTTCGTTCATATAATCAAATAATGCAATCGGTGAAATCAAGCTGACCAGCCGGGTACGCTCTAATTGTCTGAACATGTCCTGAAAATAGGAGTTTCTAATCGCCATTTCACTATTCATACGTTTCATTGTTAATTCCGCACGTAATTTATGCTCCGGAAGAAAGGGGAAGCCGGAGCTTGAAGTGTCGCTTCCCGCTGGTGCATTCCTCCTCAACTCTTGGTCAGCGGTGTTGATTTTTCGGCCGATAGTATCTGCATGTTCAATGGAAAAAACTTTATTGGCCCAGAATATGGCCGTGTTGGGAACGATAACGACAAAGACAAGCCAAAAAGTCAGGGATAATAGTAAGCTAATATTAGATTTATGGGCAATGACCGATGATAAAGTGCCAATTGCAGCCATACAGGATACAAATAAAAATATAATCAGGAGAAAACCCAATGTCTCTATCAGGGTAGTGAATGTAAAATCAACCTTACGGGAAAAGATAACTATCAAAATGCTTAATACAATCCCAAAGACTGCCATAACCATTGTGGTGATAATCGCACTGATGTACTTGCCCAAAAGTACCGTTGCTCTTGGTATTGAATTAGACAAGACAAGAGCCAGAGCACCCGTTTCCTTTTCCCCTGAAATCGTATCGAACGTGAAAAGCAGGACCGTAAAACTTAAAACCACTGAAACAATAAATGACCAATTCAGTTCTTGAAAGGTATTTAGAAACGGGTTGGTGCCGCCACGACCTACTTCAAATCCAAAAACATTATAGGCGCTGTAATTGAATCGATTGGGAAAGTAATTTTCCTTACAATCTGAAATAAAGGCGTTTGCCCGCGGCCGCCAAATAAATGCTCGTTCGTTAGCTGCCAGCCGGCTGGCATTAGATTCGGCTGTTTGTCTCAATTGGTTCTTGAATTCGGCCCGGTATTTTGAGTACTCCTGCATCTTTGCATCCTGGTTCTTTAAGAAAGCAATTGTCCCGACTACAAATATCACGATGCACAATAGAAAAGATATGTGAAAACGCAGGCTATACAGATTGTTCTGAAGCTCTTTTATGATAATAGTTTTTAACATAGCTTACCTCACGTCATATCTTAGAAACGACAGGAACGATAAATAAAACAGGAAGATACTGATAAGAATCAATGCAGCTACTTTGATAAAGACCTGCTTCAGTCCGGCAAATATGTTTTCGGATTGCCATCGAAAAACCGGCACATCCGACAGGTTAAGGAATGGATATTCGTTATAATGGGTGCCGGGGATTTGCACTTTCCTTATAATTTTCCAGCTTCCGTCATGTGCATCCATCCATTCATTTAATTCTTTTAGATTTTTGCATTCTCCGCCCGTGCGTATTCTGATAATCTCATCCGCGGTCATAAATGTTTCTGGTGGTTGAGGTGTAATATAAAGAAATGAGGAAAATATTTTTCTATCTCTTAGAAAATCGATGAATTCATCACGATAACGCCGTGTCCTGTCCATAAACCGGCAATGAGAAGCAACATCCGTACAACAGAGTGACGCAGAAATCAAGCGAAATACTTCTGAAGGAGAGATAAGCGAAATCATCTCAGCAAAATTTCTTTGCTGGTCCAGGCTATCAAGATAGGCCTTTTGCAAATTCCATTTCTTATCGGCATAATCAATTCGCAAAGGTTCCGAAAATTCATATAATTTTCTCCACAATTCAAGCATCGATTTTGAGGAACCAGACATTATTCTCGCGCCATCTCGTCGACCAGGCTCATGAAACATATTCATCCCCCAATCAGGTGCTTCAAGTGTTTTAACATATTCATCGCATTTACTGTTGAACTCTTTGCCTAAATCCTGGAGGACATACTGTAGATTGTCATAGGATTGGACTTTTTTCCAACTTTCCGCCATATAAACCGCCAGATTTGGAACGATAAAAACGAAAAATACCCAGAAGAATAAACAAACAATAATACTCGTGATAGAAGATTTGAGCCGGGTGGAAATCAAAAGCCCGATGAAGATAAATACCGTAAAATAAAGCAGGCTTGCGAAAAACAGCAGGATGATACGTCCCCACTCACCTGCTGAAAACGATATATTCGGAGAGTGAAGAATTAAGATAGTGCTCAGAATATAACAAAATAAGACAATCGGTAAAATGGTCAGATATACACCAAGGACTTTGCCTAAGAGAATTTTATGCCGGCTCAATGAATTGGACAGTTGTAATTTTAATGTGCCCTCTTCTTTTTCCCTCGTGCAGGCATCGTAGGTAAAAATGAGCGCCAGAAGGGACATTACGATGGCGATAATACCAACAAAATCAATAGAGAAAAATGAATTCAGCAGTGGGTTATCACGGATTGCAGCCTTGCCGGTTGCAAAAAGAGGTTTTTCACCCAGCCAGATTTTTACCCGGCTGCCCACATTTCCGCTGATGCCCTGGCAAAAAATACTCAGCGGCTCCGGCGGCTTGACAACCTCAGGCCTTAAGTAGGAGTACACCCTAACATATTTAAAGCTGTTTTCCGCATTGGCCTTATCCACACGGTAAACCCTCATCCGGCTGTCATAATCATCAATATTTACCGTTACGGTAAAGGGAATCAGAAACAAACAGAGCAGAAAACCGATAATGAATCTTGCTGATACTAAATTCAGCAGAAACTCTTTTCTCGCAATTTTCCAGATCATTGTCTATCCTTGACTCGCTTATCATCACTTGATTATCTTCGACTCAGTTTTACGCCCATAAATACAATACCGCTTATCAGTGCAACCAGCCCAAGAACCAGTATCAGTGTAGCGGTAATATTCGTCTTGGCGCTGATGCGGATTTTAAGCCGTTTCTCCAGTGCCTCCACGACCTCGCTGCCGCTTTGGCCCCTGGCCTCGATCTGGGCCTCGTATTCGCCTACGCCAACGTCCTGACCCGGGCTAAGATGTATTTGTATCGGTTGCTTATCGTTCGGCGACAGCTTTTCCACCAGCTTCGGCAAAACTTCTGCCGTCCAGCCCAGCGGTGGCGATATCTCCGGAGCGATATTAAACAATGTTAAAGTGCCATCATTATGCAGGTCAGCCTTGATATTGACGTCCTGCCGTGGCTTTATTTCCTCAAATAGATTGTTTATAAGGATCTCCAGCCGACCGGTTCCTTTGGGGATCAGGGTAAGGTCCACTCGAGCAGCCTCGATTGCTTCGAGCTCCTGGACCGGGATAGTACCGGCTATATATTGACGTTTGAGCTTATTGATACTATCAAGCTGAGCAGATGTGACTATCCACGCCTGAAAGTCGATTTTTTTGTCGATCATACTAACATCGAGTTTTTG
>CAZLIO010000200.1:0-6599 GCA_964559025.1 uncultured Pirellulales bacterium
GTGATTGGACTGTGGGGGATAATGGGCAACTGGTATATGTTTAAAGATATACTGGTTACTATTGTACCCTTTGCGGCGCTTTGCTTTGGAATAGTGGCGATACTGGCTGGTATTCGCAGTATGAAAGCAAAATGGGCCGTCAAAGAAGAAAGTGAGGAGGCATAAAGGATGGCAAAGAAGAAGGAAACTAAAGAGTCCAAAAAGGACCAGGCGGTGCCGCTGACTCTTCGAACGCAGAGCTTTTTTTTAAAGCTCAGAGGATGCCTTGATGGTCTTGTTGATGCATATTGCAGCTTGACAAAAATAGAATCTGGCCAGGCAAGGGACCTGGTCTCCAAAAAGGCTGCTGCATTGATGAGTCGTGGTCAGTATGGAAAGGCCATTGACCATTATAACAAACTGATCGGCATGGGTAAAGAAGAATCGACGGTCTACTACAACCTTGGCATCTGCTGCGAGCGAGAAGGTATGGATGAAGAAGCCGAGGAGGCTTATAAGAAGGCCTACGAGATGGATAAAAAACTTGCAGATGCGGTTTACAGGTTGGGCCTTCTGGCTATTAAGAACGACGACTCGAAAACGGCAGTTAAATATCTCGGCGCCCTTGCCCGTAAAAAAGACGTATCGTTCGATGCGCTTTATAACCTCGGTGTTGCGCACGATAAGCTCAAGGATTATGAAAAAGCCGTTGAGAGTTTCAAAAAGGCGATAGCCGTCGAACCGAACTACTCCAAAGCCCATAAGCGTCTTGGTTACACCTATGAGGCAATGGGTAAACGAGAGGAGGCTATGGAATGCTTCAAGAAGGCCATGGAACTTGAAGAAATATAATAACAGAAGACAGAAGTCAGAAGGTAGAAATTATGGCGATTCCTTTTAGAAAACCAAGCAGTGCAAGACGTCAGGAGCAGGTACGAGTTAACCTGGGCGCGGAGCATTTCCAAAAGAAAAGGTGGTTCCATCCACTCAAACGGTTTATTGCTGAACATTTCAAGGTCATCCTGATAACAATTGCGGCAGTCACTTTTATATATACCAATATTCACTACTACAACCAACTGACAATTATGAAACAACAGGTTGGGAACATGCAGTCGCAGATAGAAGCGGGACTCCAGATGAGACGTAATGTCGTTTCCAGCCTGACGGCAACGGTGAACCGGTTCATAAGCCATGAAGGAGAAGTATTCACTTCTGCGATGGAGATGAGGAAAGATTCCATGAGCGTTTCGAGTGATTTGAAAAAGATTGTCGAGTCGGTGAAGGACCTTTCGCAAAAACAATTCAGTCCGGCCAGCCTGTCAAGGCTTATGGCCGTGGCTGAGAATTATCCGCAACTGGTTTCAAGCCAGCCGTATAATGTGCTTGTTACCAAAATTGCGGATGTGGAAACTCAAATTTATGATAAAAGGGTTGAGTACAATGACGCGGTGAACATTTACAATACACGCCTGAGTATCTTCCCTGTGAATATCATCGGAAGAATGCTGCGTTTCCGCCTGCAGCCCTATTTCGAATGGAACAATAAGCCCGAGTGGGTATTTGAGGGGGAAAATCAAAACTTAGAAACAAAGAAGTAAAATTCCCGTTCTCCGCAGCACTACGAAGGATGAAAAGGAAATTATCCAGCACCAGCTGCAGCTACTATCATTGGCACTGTTCCGAAATAATTGTTCTGCTAATTCGGCAACAATAGGTACGGGATTCCGCAATTTTGATTTTTCATATTTGATATTTGAGGTTTTCAGTCTGTGGCAGTTGCATGTAAGCGATGTCATTGGTGTGCTAAGCATGTTGGTACTTTAAATTTACTGGGCAATGTTGGCCTTTTAATCATAAAGCTTTTGGGCGGCATATTCGGCCGCAGTGAAGCGTTAATAGCTGATGCTGTGCATTCTCTCAGTGACGTTGTTGTATCGGTGATGTATATCATTGGCTTAAAGGTTTCTGCTGTTCCGCCGGACGATGACCATCACTGGGGTCATGGCCATGTTGAATTTATAATATCAATCGTAATAGGAGTATTGCTCAGCTGTGCAGCTATAACCATTGTGGTTATAGCAATGACATCAGTCTTTGCCGGCGAAGTCCACAACCCCGGCATTTTGGCAGTATGGGCAGCAACCATAGCCATTACTACCTGCGAAATATTGTATAGACATGGGGTTTGTGTTGGCGAGCAACTGAATTCTCCTGCGATGATAGCAATAGCTAAGGAGAAAAGGTCTGATGTTCTCTCATCGATTGCTGCTCTGACAGGTGTTTTTGGGGCCAGGATTGGGTTTGGTTTTCTCGATCCTGCTGCCGCTATTGTTGTCGCTTTTATGATTGGTCGATTCGGGATTGAGACGTTGGTTTCAGGGGTTAGAGGCATAACAGACCAGTCTCTTGAGGATAGAACAATGCTTACCAAGGTGAAAGAGTTGGTACTGAAAGAACAAGGTGTAAAAGATATAGAGCGGCTGCGTGCCAGACAGATCGGACAAAAAAGATGGATTGACATCGAGGCAAAATTCGACCCTCAGATGAAAGTGTGTGATGTGAAAGAAATAATAGCTAATGTAAGGAAAAAAGTAATGGGCCATTTCGAAGACGTGGCTGACGTCGTAATTATATCCCGTGTAGTAGAGCCGGAATTGAAAGAAATATAAGTGCCTGTTGCTTGTAAAGAATGTTATTGGTGTGCCAGGCATGTTGGAGGAATAAATTTCTGGGCCAACCTCGGGCTTCTTTTCGTTAAGCTTCTCGGCGGCATATTTGGCCGGTCTCAGGCGTTAATCGCTGATGCCATCCATTCTCTCAGCGATGTTATAATAGCGATACTGGTTATTGTTGGCCTAAAGGTATCTTCGGCCCCGCCAGATGATGACCATCACTGGGGCCACGGCAATATTGAGTTTATCGTATCTGCCATAATAGGTATGCTGCTTGTTTGTACGGCAATAGCCATCACAGTAGTATCATTGCTTTCGATTATTCAAGGGGATATATATAACCCCGGTATTATGGCAGTCTGGGCTGCAGCTATATCTGTTGTTGCCAACGAGATTATGTTCAGGCACTCTCTGTGTGCCGGCGAGCAGATGGATTCGCCTGCGATGATAGCAAATGCCTGGGAGAACAGATCCGACGTGTATTCCTCACTTGCAGTGCTGGTAGGTGTCTTTGGCGCAAGGATCGGATTTGCGGTCCTTGACCCGATAGCAGCGATTATTGTCAGCATTATGATTGCGAAAAACGGTCTTAAGACACTTGTTTCAGGCGTTAAAGGCATAACAGACAGGTCCTTTGACAATAAAGCAATGCTTTCGCAAGTAAAAGAGTTGGTTTTGAAAGAAGACGGCATAGTAAATGTAGGCAAGCTGCGTGCCAGAAAAACCGGGCAAAAAGTGTGGATTGACCTTGAAGCGATATTCAAACCGGAAATGAAGGTCGCCGAGGTGAAAAAAATAATAGATAGTGCCAGGAAAAATGTAATTGGTAAGTTCGAGAGGATCGGGGATGTCGTAATTGTATCCCGTGTACCAGAGCCACAATTAAAGGAAATATAACTATGATATGGAAAAAGGACAAAAAGAAAATAACGGATGATATGACACCCAGAGAAGCCGAACAGGTACTGGAGTATAAGAAGCGTGTGTTGCGGCGCTGGGCCATAGTGGTAGGACTTTTGGCTCTTGCGGCTTTTGGCTTGCTTGCAATGGACTTGCTTGACCGCGTTCTTAAAGGGGCGCCCGGCGGCGGACTTGAGATAAACTACAATAAGGTGGAAGAAAAGCTTGCCTGGCTCGGCTCGGAAATCCGGGATTTAGACGCCACTATCAGTGATGCGCTCCACTTAACTTCAACAGATGGTGTTCTGGTAAATAATGTAACACCGGGCTCACCGGCCGATCAGGCAGGCCTTCAGAGAGGCGATGTTATCCTTGATGTTGACGGCACGGACATAACTGATTCCTTCCAGATACAGGACCAGATACGCCAGCGTGATCCGGGTGACACTGTCAGGCTTGTTGTTGATACTGCAAGCGGCGGCAAAAGAAATGTTTATGTCACTCTTGGTTCCAAACCGGATGATACCGGCGCAACTGATGCAAATATTAAAAAGGTAGCGGGGGCTCCTGATACAACAGTTGATCCGGTAATGCAGACGCCGTGGGGGATATCTGTCTCGCCGTTGACCGACGAGGTCAGAGAGCAGTTTAATATACCCGCTGCTGAAAAGGGGGTTGTCATTGTAGCAGTTGTCCGGAAAGGGCTTGCCGACTCGCAGGGCCTTGAGGTTGGCGATGTTATTGAAAGTATTAACCAGATTCCAATACCCAACCTGCAGGCTCTTTATCAGGCACTTCAAGGTGATAAGAATGTCTTGATGGATGTTTATTCTCCTGATGACGCCAAGAGATTCTTTGTAACACTTCCTGATGAAGGCGGTTCGCCGCCGCAGGTTGTGTTGATGAGCTTTGGCGAAGGGGTTACAAAAACAAACAGAATAATTATTCCCGCTGATTCGGCAAATCTGGATGGAACAGTTTACTACCGGTTTGCCTCCGCTCCGTATTTTGTTCTGTATGATATTACCGAAAATAAAATGACGGCGATTCAGAATCCTTATGCCGCCCAGGTGCGTGGCATGGGGATAACGGTTGCCCAGATGCTGATAGAGTATAAGATTGATGCTGTCATAGTAGGCGGAATAGGCCCACAGTCGTTTGATACCTTCTATCTGGCCAAGGTTAAACTCTACGGCCCGGTTACAGGCAGCGTGCGAACCGCGATAACAAATTATCAGTTGGAAAGAGTGCCGGAATTAAAGGAAGCTAATCTGGGTGGATACGGAAATTCATCTTCTGCCACAATCCCAACCGGAGGCTCACCATGGACTGAGGAAGACGACGAAAGTGGCGGCCTTGACGGAAAGCCTCAGACAATCCCTTCTATGGGCAAACCGCTTGAGCTTACAGCCCAGGGCGATGCCAGGGCAAGCAGACCTGAAACTTGCGTTTGTCCCAATTGCGGTGCAGAAGTAACTCACCCGGCAAATACATCATGTGCCGACATGGTATGCCCCCTTTGCGGCTCTAAGCTCATGACTGCATCGCCGGGAACTGATTCAATTACTGGTACAGATATGACAGGCCAGCTTCCGGCGACACAGATACCGACCCAGTTAAGACCTATCGCCTTAACAGCCGGTGGTCTTGTTCAGACCGCTTCTCCGCCAAGCAGAATCAGCGCGATACCCGTAGCCAACAACCTTTGGGCAATAAGCAGTACGCCGCCTGTATCGACACCAGTACAGCGGACAGCGGCCACTTCCACGCAGGTGTCGGTGTGTATATGTCCGCTGGATGGTACAACAGTAACGCATCCAATAGGGATTCCATGTTCAGCCCTTCAATGTCCTGTTTGTGGTGGAAGAATGGTAAGCGGTACCAGTGCCGCTGCCGGCGCAATAACACAAACCGCCGGAATCCAAACTGCTGGAATACAAACCGGAGGTATCCCAATCGGCGGTATCCAAACCGGCGGCAAACCCGAAGATGTACCGCCAGTACAACAGGCATTTTACTTAGTGCCTATATCAAGTACACCTGCGCCTATGGGCCAAATTCAACAGCCTGTAACTCAGTCTCAAAAGGTGGCTCTTGTACCGACCGCCGGCGGACCTCCGGCAGACGGGGCTGGTGTTGGGCCATCTGATGCCGGCCCTGCTGTGGATGGACAGTCTCAAGGGGGCGGTCAGGCTGACACAGGCGCAGCACAGAGCGGCCGGTCAACAATTTGTATATGTCCTGTGGATGGTACAACTGTTACGCATCCCATAGGTGTTCCGTGTGCATCGCTTACATGCCCTGTCTGTGGTTCTCGCTTGGTCAATGCCGAACCTGGCGGTACAACCGGTGGTGCTGCAATGCAAACCGGCGGCAGTCCGATGATTGCTGCCAGCGCAATGCAGACAGGTGGCAAACCGGACGATGTACCGCCCGTCCAGCAGGCATTCTATATACTTCCTGTTGGCGGCAAACCCGATGATGTGCCACCGGTTCAGCAGGCGTTTTACCTGGTGCCGGTATCGAGCATACCTGGTAATGTACCACCGTTAGGTCAAACTCAACAGTCAACAACTCAGGGACAAAAGGTTTCACTTGTTCCAGTGGCAGGAGGGCCGCCGGACACGGATGTTGGGCCGTCTTCCGCAGGGCCGGCAGTGGACGGACAATCACAGGGTGGTGGCCAGGCCGGCAGCGGCGCAGCCCAGAGCGGCCGGTCGACACTGTGTATCTGTCCTATGTGTAATGTCACGGTAACACACCCGATAGGTGTCCCGTGTGCATCGCTTACATGCCCTATCTGTGGTTCTCGCTTGGTCAATGCAGAACCAGGTGGTACAACCGGTGGAGCCGCAATGACAACAGCAGCTGCGACAACCGTTGCTTCCTCGTCCAATATAATTTATGTGGCAGGGGCCTCCAGAAAGGTAGTTATTCCGTCGACGGGCAGGAGTCTGAAATCGGATATTGCACAACTGCTCGATGATGCCCGTTATTTCCTGATGTTTGGCCTGGGAACGTATGACGTCGTACCCAATCCCTATT
>CAZLIO010000201.1:0-4366 GCA_964559025.1 uncultured Pirellulales bacterium
CTCGATTCCAGGCGGGGTCATAAACGTAACTGAATTGCCGCCGCCGGGGAAATAGCCCTCATCAGCCAGGGGCATTGTGACGCCGTCCATAATCTTCCTGACGGATGTACCAGGTTCGGCAGCCCAGTCAAATGAGGCGCTGCCGGAGTTGTCGCCGTCAACCAGACCTTTGTTGTACCAATCCGTTTTTTTATCCAGTGATTTGATGCCTATTTTCTTTGCTAAATCTCTGATTTCCCAGGCTTCCCAGACTTTTCTAAAGTCCATAAACAGCGGTGGGTTTCCGCTGCTCAGATACGTCATGAACAACATCGTTAAAAGTCCCTGGACGTCGGCTTCGGTGGCGTAAGGAAGCGGTGCCTTGCGGCCGTTATGGTCAAAGGTCGAGTTGAACAGGCTCTCCATCACGTCGGCCACCGGCAGGGGAATACCACGCAGGTCGCTGCCCCATTCCAACTGGCTCATAAATCCGCCGCCGACCGCGTTTAAATCCACCATCAGGTCACGGTTGATTAAATACATCGCCAGGGACTGATTAAACCGTTCGCTGTCCGCCTCATCGCGCAGCTCCAGCCGTTTGCCGATATGTTTGTCAATCCAGCCCCGCAGTGACTTGAGCTCCTTTTCGTTATAGGCCTTTTTATTTAGCATGTCGGCCAGCAGCTTCATATCCAGGCGGGTGATTTCCAGGCCGAAAGTATTCCTTATAGGAAGGATATGCGCAAGGGCCGTTTCCATTCCCATGGAGTCGTGCCCGAAAACCATAACTCTGCGGCCTCGCAAGGCCACAGCGGTAACCGCAGCATAGCACCAGTCGATAAGATTTTTAGCTGTCTGTTCGGTCATTTTCGGGTCAATACCGGTATCCGGCCAGGTGCCGACATTTAAGGCAACCATCCGGCCGTACTGACTGAGAGCGCCGTTGAGGGCGTGAGCATAGACCACGCCGGGCTTGGGACCGCTGTTGCCGCAGGTAATGTTGATGGGTGTATTCGATGGAAACTGCTGCAGTAGTGAAATAGCAGTTAGCTGCGGAAACGCCCAGGTGTCCGGCACACAAACAAGAATATCCACGCCGGCTTTGCGAAACTGCTGAGCTACAATGTCGGCTTGTGCTTCACCATCTATCAGCACAGTAGAATAAACGACCGTCACCGGTGTTTTATCCGGCAGAACGACAGAGCCGCTTATACAATCGGCAGCCATCTTCGCAATGTTCTGACAGCGAGTCCGGCTGGCCTGGTCAATACGCGGATCGCTCGTGGCGAAAACGCCAATAACAGGAACCTTGGGTGTGGCTTTCCTTATGTTCGGTAAGTGCTTAGCTTCGACTTTCTTTGCCATTTCAGAAGCTCCTTTCTGGCTGGTAATTGGTTAAATGGTTAATTGGTTAATTAAACTTGACTTACCCACCACTCACCAACTCACCACTGGCCAATTAACCCCTCACCCTATATTAAATGTGGAAGTATCTTCCAGCAGTTTTCTCACAAAGTCGAGGAACTGGGCTGCGTATGCGCCGTTTGCAACTTTGTGGTCCACGGACAGGGTCATATTCATTAACTTTCGCACCATGATGTTGCCGTTGTCCGGCACGCAGGTATCGGTTATCCGGCCGATGCCAAGAATACTGCATTGGCCGGGGACTACAATAGGAATAAAAGAGTCTATCCCAGCAGCGCCGAGGTTGCTTACAGTGATACAGCCGCCTTCCAAATCGGTGGGGGCCAGTTTATTGCTGCGCGCCCTTTCAACCAGTGCCTGACTGTCACGTGCAATTTGTTTAACATCCTTTTTGTTTACGTCTTTGAGAATCGGCGCGACCAGACCGTCCGGAACGGATATAGCAAGGCCGATATGGATGCTTGAAGCCAGCTTGATGGCCTGGCCTTCCAATTGGCCTGTCATAATCGGATACTTTTCCAGGCCCGTCGCAACAGCCTTGATAATAAAATCATTATAGGAGATTTTCACATCAGAAGCCTGGTTCAATTTCGTTCGCAAGTCAACCATGTCGGTAACATCGGCCCTGACAGTCAGATAGAAGCATGGTATCTCGCGCTTTGACCTGAGCATTCTCTCTGCGGTGATTTTCTGCAATCTGTTAAGCGGTACCGTCGCACCGAGTTTTACCTCTGCTTCAGTTGGGATTGGCTCAGCAGGTTTAGCTGGTTTCGAGGCGGCGGCTTCTTTGACATCCTGCTCGGTAATTTTTCCGGCGGGGCCGGTGCCGGTAAGTGCTGTCAAATCTACGCCAAGCTCGCCAGCCAATTTTTTTGCTCGCGGTGAAGCCATTACTCTACCCGCGGGTTTGCTCGGCTGGGGCTCGGCCTTCGCCAGTTCAACAGGGGCGGCTTGCTCAACAGGTGCAGCTTCCGGCGGGACAGAAGGTGCGGCGCCCTTTAGTGAATCGACAAAGCTTTGCGGCACTTCTTCGTCCTTATCGCCGAGGACCAAAAGCGGAGCTCCGACGGTGAGTGTTTCATCGACCTCAACGAGAATATGCTTTACAAAACCGTCGGAGGGTGATTCCATTTCAAGAGTCGCCTTGTCGGTCTCTATCTCAAAAATCACATCACCTTTTTTGACCTCGTCGCCGACCTTAATTAAACAATTAACAATGGTTCCTTCTTCCATTGTTTGGCCAAGCTGAGGTAATCTAACTTCTTTCGCCATTTATTCATTCCTCATTTATATTTCCGTATTTCATCATTTGTCATCCTGAGCGTTAGCGAAGGATCTGGCCTGCGAAAATGAGATTCTTCGCGGAGCCTGTCCTTGAGCGCAGCGAAGGGCTCAGAATGACAGAAGAAGACATCTTTTTTTATACAATTGCCTTAACAGCTTCTACGATTTTTTCGACACTTGGGATGCTTGCCATTTCCAACGGCTCGCTCATCGGTGGCGGGACGTCGGCTGCCGCCAGATTGACCGGCGCTGCATCCAGATAATCGAAGCCGTGTGAGCCGTCGCTGAATTCGTATTCCATAAACCGGCCGGCTATTTCTCTGCCCGCGCCGCAGGTGCAGAAGCCCTCGCTAACGGTGATTAGTCGGCCGGTCTTGCGAACAGACTCGGCTACCGTATCCATATCCATCGGCTTTAACGTTCGTATGTCGATTACCTCGGCGTCAATGCCGTGTTCGGCGGCCAAGACTTTCGCGGCTTGAAGCGAATACATTGCCATTCTGCTGTAGCTAACGATAGTTGCGTCTTTACCGGGTCTTTTGATATCCGCCACGCCGAGAGGAATTATGTAATCGCCCTGGGGGACGGCACCGAGCTGACCGTAAGTTGCCTTGTGCTCGATAAAGACCACGGGATTGTCGCTGCGGATGGCGGCTTTGAGCAGACCCTTCGCATCGTAAGGGGTCGAGGGCATTACGACATAAAGGCCCGGGGGATGCATAAGCCAGGCTTCGAGAGATTCTGAATGGTGAGCAGCGATACATCTTCCGACGCCACCTTCGGTTCGCAGGACCATCGGGACCTTGGCTTTGCCGCCGAACATATACCGGTTATAAGCGCCGACGTGAACGAGCTGGTCCATTGCTATCGTAACAAAATCTACATACATAATTTCAGCCACCGGCCGCATTCCCCGAAGGGCCGCACCGACCGCGGCACCTGCGATGGCCGCCTCTGATATTGCAGTATCGATAACTCTTTCGGTGCCGAATTCGGCCAAGAGCCCTCGTGTTGCCTGGTATGCGCCGCCGTATAGACCGACGTCTTCACCCATTACTATAACGTTTTGGTCGCGTTTAAGCTCATCAGCCTGAGCGGCGGAGACCGCCTGGCCAATTGTCATAATGTCCATATCGAATTTGGATTTGATTTCGGCTCCGGCCTGCTCAGTGGCCTCCTTTTTTGTTTTTGCGGTGGATGAAGCAAGGGCGGCCTGGAAGGCGGCGGTCGCTTCGGTCACCTTTGTGCTCAGTGCCCTGTCGGAGTCGATAAGCTCAGCGGGGTAAGTCTCCTCGACATAAACATCTTTGGTTAGGTCCGCAGTGTTGGGCCAGGGACTGTCCAGGCCGAACTGTGTGGCTGTTTCTATTGTGGCAAAGGCCTTGTCTTTTATCTGGTCCAATTGTTCTTCGGTGCAGAGCTTCTCAGCAAGCAGCTTTTCTCTCAGGACGGTAATGGGGTCGCGCTGGTGCCAGGCCTTTTCCTCGGCCTTGGTTCGATACGCCCGCGGGTCGCTTCGGCTGTGGCCGTACCAGCGATAAGTCTTGGCCTCGATGATTGCCATCTGGTTATCTTTTCGTGCTTTTTCCACAGCCCTGCGGACCGCGAGAAAAACGGCCACGGCATCCTGGCCGTCCACAATCATAGCGGGTACATCATAAGCAGCGGCCCTTTGAGC
>CAZLIO010000201.1:4376-6568 GCA_964559025.1 uncultured Pirellulales bacterium
GGGCACGTCGTACGCGCTGGCCCGCACGGCAATGTCCTCGATATTGCTGGCCCTGGTGGCGCCTTCGATTTCACTGCCGGAGAACGGCACGCTCATTCCGTAAAGGTTATTTTCGATTATCGCCACGAGCGGGACGGCCAGCGTTGATGCCATATTCATTGACTCGTGAAAACTGCCGCAGTTCGTAGAGCCGTCCCCGAAGAATGAAAGCACAACTTTGCCGGTCTTTTTGTATTTTTCCGCAAGAGCCGCACCGACCGCCGGCGCCTGGTTGCCGCCAACGATACCGGTCGAGCCGAGGTTATTGCATTTATCGACATCAGCGATGTGCATCGAGCCGCCTCTGCCCTTGCAGTAGCCGGTCTCTTTGCCCATCAATTCAGCCATCATCCGGTTCCAGTGAGTCTGGCGGTCATCTTCGCTGTCGGCGTATTTGTTGCCGATTGCGCCGCAGTGGCCGTGACCCCGGTGTGTTGAGCCGATTACATCCCCGCGTTCAATGGCAGCGGTAGCCCCGACAGCGACGGCCTCCTCGCCGGCGTATAGGTGCGAGGCGCCTTTGATAATATTCTGACCCAAAAGCTCGAACACCTTCTCCTCAAAAAAGCGAATCTCATAAATGGTCCTGAGCCAGTCGGTAGAATTCTCAAGACTGATAGTTCCATCCTTGATAAGGTCTTTGACCTTTGGTTTCGGTTCCTTTCGAGTATCCTCAATACGAAAATCCATACTGCAAGTCTCCTCAAAAACTACTTTTCAGTGCTAAAAACATCGAACCTGCTCTGCTAACAGCATTGAAAGAAGGTAGTATAGCACATTTCGCTAAAGAAACGCAACCGGAGGGTTACCATTTTGCTGTTTTTTTGCAGAAGGAGTCCCAAAATGGTGATTGGTGATTGTTAACCATTTACTATTTACCACTTATCATTTACCATTTATCTTATGAGCAACATTAAAAGCGTTATCGTGCTGTTTTTTTTGAGTATTCTGCTGGTCGGCGGGATGAAAAACTACCAGACTCCCAGTCAGATTACAGAAGCTCAGAAGTTGATGCAACTGCCCAAAGTTAAGTTTTACCTGTTCGGAATGGGCAATCGTCAGAAATTCCTCTACCGCGACGGGACACTTTTTAATGCACTTACCGGTAAAGCTGTCCACCAATGGAAGGTAACAAAAGAGACAATACAACCTTGCGAGTACACTGTGCGATTAAACACCTCAGACGGCAAAAAGATTATCATAACAGAAGATGAGAAAGCCGTCTGGATTCAAGAAGGACTAAAACGATTTTCTTTGAGCGAAGGAACCGTCAATTTACCAAAATTCAAGGGCCATCCCCACACATCACTTCTGCGCATCCTGCTTCATGAGATTCTCATCAACATAGTAGATACCAAGCCCGTTCCCAACTTTCTGGTTTACTCAAAGCCCTGGTATCGAGATGCGGCTATGGTGGCAATGTGTTTGCAAAAAACCGACAACCTGCATCTTATCAAGCCCTGGATTCTCAAGCTGGATGAACCGTTCGACCGCAATAATGCAGGCAACCGGGAACCCGATAATCTCGGACAGGTCCTTTACCTTATTTCTCTGGCTGCCGACTCCTCTCACCCGCTGGTCGAGAAGGTCCTTCGTACGATTCCCCAGTTCCAGAAAGGTAAGCACCTGGTCGGCTCAACTGATTTTTCCGAGCATCCCGTTTACCAGACAAAATGGCTGAAGTTCGGTCTTCGGGCTTTAGGACTTGAAGACCCTTACGAAATTCCAGCGGTATTCGATTCGTATTCGGCGCTGTTCTGGATGGATTTTAAGACGGCGCATGTACAAGGGCCTGCCTTTTCAAAAAAAGCCATGACCAATTATCCTTATCTTGTCTGGGCGGAGGCACATTTCCATAACTGGCCGCCTCCTATGTCCCTTCAGGAGCAGTACCCACTGACATGGGAAGCACACGCCAGCCAGGCGAACTATACCGGCATGAAGCATGTCTCGAAAGAATACACGGACCGAAAAATTTGTGCCCCACACTCCTGGGACGCAGCGGAAATGTTCCTCTTTTTACTTGATGCTTTCTGAGGGATTTCAGCAAGACGGCTAAGTAATAGAATGTTCGGGTAATAACAGGTTAAAATGAGTTCTGCAAAATTGAGGTTAGGCATATATTATTTAAGAAAATCTGTTTTTTTAATTTT
>CAZLIO010000202.1:0-6551 GCA_964559025.1 uncultured Pirellulales bacterium
AAAACAATTTTTTCTTTTCAAAGTATGCCTAACCTCAATTTTGCAGAACTCATTCGTCCTTCACGCTTTCCTTAATCCATCGCCCGCCAACAAATCGAAAAGACTGTAAACGGCAAAACCAGCCATGGCCGCAAGGACAGTATAGAGCTGCCACTGATCCCGAACTGCTTCTATAGTTTGCGGAATTCTATCAACTAAGGCACCACCGCGCGCGGTTAAACTTCCGGCAGCACTTTGAAAAACCGCCGCAATAGCGCCCGGAAAGGCTGCCACCGCAACAATTGCGGCAGCGGCGAACACAATACACCCCGCCAGGGCGAGTCTTTCCTGCAGAACCACATGGGCTAAAATCTTCTGCTCTTCGGCTCGCCTAATCCGCCTTAACATCCTCTCGGTGAAATCGGTTGGCACCGATTCCGAGGAAGAGCGCAAAGCTCGCCCTAACATTTCATCAAATTTATCATCTTTATTTAATCTATCCGCCAACATCAATATCTTCTCCAAAGGCCGGTGCCAACGCCTTTTTCAATCTCCCGCGCGCTCTGAACAAATATGTCTTAATGGTATTTTCCTTCGCCCGCATTATCTTTGCAATATCGATTATACTCTTTTCTTCCCGATAATACAATATAATTGCCATGGCCCAGAGTCTCGGCAGCCGTTCGACTGCCTCCCAAACGATTTTTTCTGTCTCTTTGCCCTGTATTGCCGCCGCCGGCTCTTGTTCTTCACCGCTCCCGACCTGTCGGGATTCAACCGCTTCAGCTTCGAGCCGCCACTGCCTTCGATTCTTGCGCAGGTAACTTACCGCCTGATGGTACGCTATACTCCACAGCCAGGTGCTCAATTTAGCTCGGCCGCTATATCGGCTTAATCCGTTGTATGCCGCCAGGAACGTTTCGCTCGCCACGTCTTCAACCTCATCTTCTCTCAGCCCTAACCTTCGGCAGCACAAAAAAACCGTTTCTTTGTACTTATCAATGAACTGGGCAAACGCCCCGTGGTCACCGCTGCGAAGCAGCCGCAACCAGTTATCTTCCTTTTGTTGGTCCCTTATTTTGTGTACCAACAAATCTCCTTTCTTCTTAATGTTAGTCGCTGCCGGGACTTAATAAGTTTCAGATTTTCTGAAACGTTTTTCATAAAAACAGGTAATTATTTATAGAGGACAATAATAATGCCAAAAACAGGAAAAAACACATATTTTTTGAAACCTGCGGAACGGAATCAGCGACTAATTTACGAAAGACGACAAAAACGAAGGAAAAATGAAACAATTAAGGAATATCAAAAATGGAAACAAACAGCTATCTAAAACCCGCCTGGACGCATAATGGGTGCGTACGAACAGACCTTCCCTTAACGGTACTCGCAAAGGCACACAAGAAGAGACTTACAAGAGCAGTACGCCCGGGCCAGCTCTTTTGCGTCGGGAAAGTCTATCTGAGGACATACAACGGCTCGATAAGAATAAAATAATAACCAGGTACAAATTGAAAGGGCAAAAAATGGAAAATGGTTTCCTAAAAAAGGTATCACTGGGTTCTTTATTGTGCCTGCTGATTGTCGCAGCGGGCTGCTGTTTCAATATAGGAAGCTGCGCAATGCGGGCAAAGTACGAACGAACAGTCCAGCTATCAGCGCCACTGTCACCCGGCTCAGGCTTCGCAGCCCAGACCCACAACGGCTCAATCACAATCGCCGGTGCTGATGTTACCGACTGCAATCTTACAACCACTATTACCGCCCGTGCGGTAACCGAAGAAGATGCCAAAAAATTGGCTGAGCGAGTAAAAATAAAACTGGAACCTTTCGGAGACAAATTAACCGCCAAAATTGACAAGCCCACCTTCCTGATGAACAAATCTGTTTCCGTTAGTCTCGACGTAACGGTCCCAAATCGTACCGACCTGGAGCTCACTACTCATAACGGGTCGATAAGAATTACAGATATCACCGGCCGGCTCAACGGTACCACTCACAATGGAAAGGTTACCGCCGAGCAGGTTTCCGGCACCACCGAGCTGCATACACATAACGGCTCGGTCATTTGCAGGGAAATTTCAGGTGATACACAACTAAAATCGCACAACGGCGGCATAACAGTTTCTTACTCTGAAACCGCACCATCTGTCTGCAATATATCGCTAATCACATACAACGGCGGCATAGAGCTTGCGACCCCATCGGACTTCTCCGGTGAAGTTGAGGCCTCGACCCACAACGGCTCAATAAATACCGACCTGCCAATAACTGTAAGCGGAAAGCTCAGCAAAAGAAGACTCACAGGGAAAATCGGCGCGGGACAGGGAAAACTGCACCTTTCGACCCACAACGGCTCAATAAGAATAAGGTAACCAACTAAACGAATATTAAATCAGGAGAAACAAAAATGAATAAAAAATATTACATAGGTCTGGTTCTTGGCCTCTACCTATGTTCACTATTGACTGTCATCGGCTGCGACATCCAAATAGGCGATTGGGGCAAAGCCAAATATGAGAGAACGGTTCAGCAGCAGGCCCCTCTTGCTTCCGGCTCAACTGTCATTGCCCAAACCAGCTTCGGTTCGGTTACGATTACCGGTGCCGAGGTTACTGATTGTAGTGTAGTTGCTCAAATCCGTGTTCAGGCACCCACTGAAGAAGAGGCTCAGGAAATAGCCGAAAAGGTGGAGATAAAACTTGAGCCGGTCGGCCAAACGTTAACAGTCAAAGCTGAAAAACCTCCTAAAAAACGCAGACGCTCGATAAGCATAAGCTACGATATAACCGTCCCGAAGCAAACCAACGTCGATTGCTCCAGCTCATACGGTGCGATTAAACTGAGCGATATCGACGGAGACGTAAAGGGCAAAACCAGCAGCGGCTCAATCACCGCAGAGAACATTCAAGGCTCGGCACAACTGGATACGTCCTACGGTCCCGTTACCTGCAGGAACATCAAGGGTGATAATATCCAGTTAAAGTCCAGCAGTGGTTCGATTAGAGCGGAGACTATTGTCGGCTCAGTTAATCTGAATACATCCTACGGTTCCATCACGTGCGATGATATTTCCGGCGGTGACATCAAACTGAAAACCAGCAGTGGTAATATAAAACTTTCAAAAGCCTCCGGCGGAGATTGCGATGCGGACACATCTTACGGTTCCATCACGGTTGACGAGATTAAGAGCGGCTTGCTCAAGCTGCATTCATCCAGCGGCGGTATTTATGTTACAGAAGCTTCTGCGGAAACAGCCGATATATCCACATCCTACGGACGCATTAACTGTCGGCAGCTCACAACTGCCGACCTTACCGCCAAATCGGGTAGCGGTAATATTGAAATTGCCTGCTCGGACCTGGCACCTGCCCAAATCAATGCGAACGTAGTTACCTCATACGGAAGTATCGATTTTGAAACACCGCCCGATTTCACCGGCCAGGTCGATTTATCGACCAGTTACGGTTCAATAAGGACCGACCTGCCCATAACGATAAGTGGAGAGATAAGCAAAAAGAAACTCAAAGGAACAATCGGTCAGGGCAATGGAAAGCTGTACCTTAAAACCAGCAGCGGCTCAATAAAAATAAGATTAAACCAGGACGCAAAGTGAAAGGCCAAAAAATGAAGAACAGTTTCACGAAAATATCGCTGGTTTGTCTTATTAGTTTGCCGGTCGTTATCACAGGTTGCTGTATAAACATAGACGGCTGGCTGCGAGCCGAATACGAGAGAACAGACGAGCTTAATGCCCCTCTTGAACCCGGTTCAATCCTCGCCCTCGAAAACAGTGTTGGCTCAATCACCATTGAAGGTCTCGATGTTACCGAGTGCAATGTTACCGCCGCAATTTGCGTCAAGGCCCCCACGGAAGAAGAGGCGCAGGAGCTGGCCGAGCAAATAAAAATAGAGCTTGACCGGGACGGAAAAACTTTAACGGTCAGAACCGAAAAGCCTCGCACAAAAAAACGCCGCTCGATAAGCATCAGCTTCAATATAACCATACCAAAGCAAACCGCTTTGGAGCTTGAAAGTAATGTCGGAAAAATCCAGGTCTCGAATATTACAGAGAAAATAAAAGCTAAAACGGACGTCGGCCAGATAACCTGCAAAGAAATCTCGGGCGATATCGACCTTAGAGCAGATGTGGGCACGGTAAAAGTTGTTTATTCGAAAACCGCCCCCGCCGCCTGCAATGCGACTATCACAACGAACGTCGGCGGTATTGACTTAACCACACCGCTCAATTTCTCGGCTGCTGTGGATGCTGACACAGATGTAGGTTCGATAAGAACCGACCTGCCGTTAACCGTGAGAGGCAAAATCGGCAAAAGTCTGCACGGAACAATAGGCTCTGGAGAGGGAAAACTGTATTTAAGGACCGATGTAGGTTCAATAAGAATAAGATAGTAAAGAAAGTTCAATGTTAACTTAAAATCGAAAGGAGAAAAAAATGTCACCATATGAAGCCCTTGGAGTAGCGCTAATAGTAGTCGCTTGTGCAGCCCCTGTAATCGTCGTCGGCGTAATTTACTATCTGAAGAAGCGGTTCGAGCACAAACAGATTATGGCGGCCATAGAGAAAGGCACACCGCTGTCGGAGCTGAAACCTCCCAAACAGAACGGAACGCTATGGATAAAGAACGTCACCATCGGCGTTGCACTGATTATCATCGGATTTGGCGCGTGGTGGACAGGACCGGGCCATGGCCATATGTCCGCCTTCATAGCCCTTGTTCTTTTCGGCATTGGTGTTGCCTGGGTAGTTCGCGGCCTGTTGTATCGAAAGCGCCAGCCGCAAAGCCAAACTTCAGCCGGGAGTGTTGCTTTAGAAAATAAAGCCAAACTCGTAACGGAAGAACGGCAAAATTAAAAAGTCGAAATCGACACGTCCGGAACTTTCAAGCGGCGTTAAAAAGATTTAGAAAACAGTTCCTAACCTTATATAAGTGAGTAAAACCGTAGAAGGGAACAAAGACCATGAAGATGCCGAAAACTATTTCACTGCTAATATTATGTTTTACTTGTCTTAATAACGCCGCTTCCGGGCAGAAAAACAGCTTGGAAGAATCATCAGCAAACAACAATTCCATAAAAGTCGGTGTCGATGCCCGCGTTGAACTAATCAGTATTGTATTTCGTCTTGCCGGTAATCCGGAATATAACGAAGGTGCAATACGGTCCTACGAAAGAGATATCGAAAGGCACTTCGCCGGGTTTAAGGACCATCCGGCGGTCAAGTATGCCGAAAAACTCCGCGAAACGCGCTTGATGAGCTGTGACGGGCCTATGCAATTGGCCATTCATCTCGACCGTAATTTCAAAGCAAGAAAACCCTTTGATGACTGGCCCTGGGGGCTCGGAGGGCGATGGGAAAAGCAGGAAACTCAGGAATTCATCGGCATACTGCAGCAATTTGCCGAAGAAACAAAATTCAATGAATTCTTCGAAGAACATCAGGGATTATACCGGAAGGGAATTCAATCCACAGAGGCCATATTAGAAAAATATGGCATGAGGAAATGGCTTTATGAATTTTTCGGCGCACAAAAGAATGATGATTTGAAGCTGGTTTTGGGATTTGTAAACGGCAACAGCAACTACGGATTACGCTTCGAGCAGGGAAAAGTGAAGGAAAAATATGCCATAATCGGCGTTCATCTCTGTAGCCGGGCCGGTAATCCGATATTTAGCTCAAAACAGCTTGAAACGGTAGCCCATGAATTTTGCCATTCATTTGTCAATCCTATCGTGGATAAATATATGGCTCAGCTCAAACCGGCCGGCGAGATAATATACCCAAAGGTTGCGGACAAGCTTAGAGGACAGGGCTATCAAAACTGGCAAACGATGATGTATGAATCCGCCGTCAGGGCCTGTGTAGCTGATTTTGTCGAAGATAACTTTAGCCGGAAAACTTTAGAACTCTACATAGGCCAGGAGGTCAAAGGCAGAAGCTTCCTCTGGATGAAGGAGCTCAGTGAGTTACTCAAAACTTATGAAAACGACCGAAATCAATATCCGACTTTCGAGTCTTTCTTCCCGGAGTTTGTCAAATTCCATACCGATTATGCGTATCGTCTGGAACAGCCTCAAGTTGAAAAGGTAAATACAGTGTTACGTGTAAGCGTCGACCCTCGTATTGAGCTTATGTCTATCGTATTTTATCTTGCCGGCAGCTCGGAATACAGCAAATCTCGGATGTTCGATTACTGCGATGCCATTGATACATATTTCGCTCCGCATGTTGACCATCCTGCTGTTCAATTCGCAGCCGAACTTGCCGATAAAAAAGGCATAGCTTATGATGCACCCATGTCGCTCGCTTTGCATATTGACAACAATTTTAAACCGTTAAAATCATTTGATGACTGGCCCTGGGGAATTGATTCCCGCTGGACCAAATCGGACACTCAAAGGTTCCTTAATCTCTTGTCCGGATTCGCTCAGGACACCCGCTTCGACAGATTCCTTAAACAAAATACAGGTACTTATGAAAGTCTTGTGCAGGCTGCCAACAAATTCTTAGACAAGGCGGATTTCAGGCAATGGTTAAACGAGTTCTT
>CAZLIO010000203.1:0-6536 GCA_964559025.1 uncultured Pirellulales bacterium
GTTTTTAGATGAAAAATGTGCCGGCGGAGTAGCTTGAAAGCCTTTATCTTCTGTGGAGGCTGAGCGTCGAGGCTTTTTGGTTCTTTGCTTTCAGCCTTCCCGGCTGCGGCTTCGGCCTTCAGCGAGGCGAACAGGCCCTCTTCTGCCTTTACTCGGGCTATAGTTTCAGTCCTTGCCTGTTCTTTAGCTTTGGTTGACTTTTCCTCAACCTGGGCTAATGCCGCCGCATACGACCGGGACTTCTCTTCTGCTTGGGCCTTGACTGCCGCAATCTCCTCTTTAGCCTGAGCCTCGAGGCTTTGCCGTTCTTGTCTTTCATCCTTCAGGTACTCTTCTGCCTTTGCTCTGGCCATAGCCTCAGTCTTTGCCTGTTCCTGGGCTTCGGTTAGCTTTTCCTCAGCCTGGGATAGTGCCGCTGCATATGATTGGGCCTTTTCTACCGCTTCTTTTACTTGGGCCTTGGCTGCCGCTATCTCCTTATTAGCCTGAGCCTCGGCTCTCTCCGCCAGGACACTATACTTGCGATACTGTGTAAGAAGCATCTTTTCTGCTTCAGCTTTCACTTTTCGTTCCGCTGAGGCCCTGGTCTCAATTTCTGCCTTTAGCCTTTCCTCTGCTTTTGCCCTTGCTAAGGATTCAGCCTTCAACCTTTCTTCCATTTTGGCCTTTGCCTTGGCCTTTTTCCTTTTAGACCAAGCGAAGAAACCATGCTGGCGGAATGTTCTGTTCATTTGCGGCTTCGAGGTCTGGAGTTCCTGCTCCGGTTCCGGCTCGTTATAGCCGGCGCGTTGCTGTTCAGGTGCGTAACAAGGCTGCTGGACATCAGCGTTTTGCTGATCCGGTACCCCTTTGAAAACCGATGAGATTTTCTTTTGTAGTCCCGCCTTCTTCTTTTTGTGTCTTGACATTGATTATCTCTTGGCCAAAGTATGGCCATTGATTATCTGCTCTGCGGGAGCATTACCACTGTGTCTTTTCCATAGGCCTTCTCTGCGCTCGTATAGGTAAACGAGGTATGAGAGTGTGCCCAAAATCGTTTTCGTCTATACATTCCAACGACTTTAGTAAATAGCCCAATATCTCGATAAGTCCGGCAGCAATTAGGTACAGGCTCAGGCCTAATTGGTATGGGAGAAAGTCCGGAAAAAACGCATATTTCCTTTGAATCCTGGTCGGAAGACAGAAGACAGAGGTCGGAGGACAGAGGGCAGAAGACAGAATTAGTGAATTAGAGATTAGTTGATTAGGTTATCAGGTTAACAGGAAATCAGGTAGCAGGGTATCAGGACAGCAGGGTCTCAGGTAAAAGAACAGAAGTCGGAAGACAGAGGTCTGTTCTCTGTTATCCCGTTTTTGGTTCGAGAAAACCGCATCTGGTAGGGGGCAGGCCTATGTGCCTGCCCCGGGTAACCACATTGGATTACCCCAAGAGTGATACCCCTTATCTTTCTTAAGTGAATACGATGTTCCCTGGACATCCCAATGGGTCTGCTGCCCCGACTTGCGTCGCTCGCACCTACTTTGCTGTCTGCGACGTACGTATTTAGCCAGACAACTGAATCAGCAGTTTCCTGATGTGGCACGGGCTTCCAGCCCGTGATAACACGGCCAAGATGGCCGTGCCACCAAAAAATCAACAGCGGCTAAACACGTACTCTGCGACAGCAGACAAGGGGGTTGCACGAGTGCAGGCGGGAGATGCAGGGGGAGGTCTCAAAATTGCGCTTGACTGCGTGTTTGATTGCAAGTAAGCTTATGAGCATAGAGGTTATTTTCAGCATTCCCAAACAAGCCTTCGGCGAGCTCAGGCCAGGGTTTGAGGGTGTCACCCAGGGTTGCTTTAATATGGATACATACGCTTCGGCCTGTTGGAAGGGGTCTTCGACTAACAGGCGTAGGGCAAGGTCCGGTAATCGAAAGGAGATATTTATGAGAAAGAAGACAAGCAGAAAAAATCACGAGCTAACTCGCAGGGGTTTTATCAAGACATCAGCAGCATTGGGAGCTGCGAGTTTGGTCTCGGGGACAAGCCGAATATTTGCAGAAGGGTCGGACAAAATACGTATTGGTCTTATCGGTTGTGGCGGGCAGGGTACCCGGGATATTATCAGCTGCGTCAAGAGCTCGCCGGGCGTAGAGATTGTGGCGATGGGCGACTTGTTTAGAGACCGCCAGCAGGAGTCGCTCGACAAGCTCAGGAAGGACGTGCCCGCCGCTGTGAAGGTCACGTCAGGCAGGCGTTTTGTGGGCTTTGATGCGTATAAGAGAGTGCTGCAAACCGATGTGCACCTGGTCTTTTTGACGACGCCGCCGCACTGGCGAGCCGAGCACTTCCAGGCGGCTGTTGAAGCGGGTAAGCACGTATTTATGGAAAAGCCAGGGGGGGTGGACCCGAAGGGCATTCGTTCAGTCATCCGGACGGCGGAATTAGCTCGCCAAAAGCGCCTGTCGGTGGTCGCGGGCACGCAGCGCCGACACAGCAAGAAATACCAGGAGATTATCCGGCGGATCCATAACGGTCAAATTGGGGATATAGTGGCGGCCCAGGGCTACTGGAATGGAGCGGATATGTTAGGTTACTGGCAGTGGTATGAGAAGGAGGACCGTTCCGATATGGAGTGGCAGTGCAGGAGCTGGCCATGGTTCACCTGGACCAGCGGCGACCATATCGTCGAGCAGCATGTCCACAATCTCGACGTGCTCAACTGGGCACTCCAAGCGCATCCGGAGCAGTGCATGGGTATGGGCGGCAGGGCCGTGCGCGACCTGGGCAATATCTACGACCATTTCACTGTCGAGTATGAGTATCCGCAAGGCGTTCGCGTTTTGAGTATGTGCCGTCAGATCACCGGCTGTACCGACAGGGTTGCCGAACGTGTTGTGGGCACCAAAGGCGCAGCCGATGTCGACCAGGGCGTTATTACAGGCGAGAGACCTTTCAAGTACGAAGGGCCCGACCCGGACCACTATGTAATGGAGATGGCCGATCTGGTGCGGAGTATTCGTGATGGTTCCCCAATCAACGAGGGAAAGCAGGTAGCAGAGAGTACTATGAATGCCATAATGGGTCGGATGAGCGCTTATACCGGCCGGGCGCTGAAATGGGACTGGGCGATGAATGCGTCCAAGCTCGACCTGACGCCGCCCAAATATGAATGGGGCGATTTGCCTGTGAGGCCGGTCGCCATCCCGGGTAAGACAATGCTTATTTAACGAGTTTCGACTAACACAATTTGTTGAAAGGATAATTTATGAAAGCTAAAGCAATGAAGGTAAAATCGAAGATATCGCGCAGGGATTTTATCAAGACCTCCGCGGGATTGGGGGCGGTGAGTTTGGCCGTGGGGACAAGCCGAATCTTTGCGGCGGGTTCCGACAAGGTGCGCATCGGTCTGATTGGCTGCGGCGGACGAGGCACGCATGATGCAACAAAGTGCCTGAACTCGGCAGAGGACGTTGAGCTTGTGGCGATGGGCGACCTTTTTAAAGACCGCCTCGACAGGTGCCGCAGAACTCTTAAGAGGAACCTATCCGATAAGGTAAAGGTAACTGAGGATAAGTGCTTTGTGGGTTGGGATGCCTACAAGAAGGTTATTGGATGTGATGATGTTGATATGGTAATACTGACGCAGCCGCCGCACTTTCGTCCGGGACATCTCAAGGCGGCGATAGAAGGAGGCAAGCATGTATTTATGGAAAAGCCGGTGGCGGTGGACCCGGTTGGTATTCGCTCAGTGATTGCGTCATCAGAGCTGGCGGACAGGAAGGGCTTGACGATAGGTGCCGGTACACAGATGCGGCGGATATCACATTTGGTGGAAGGTATTAAGGCTATCCATGACGGTGCCATAGGTGAGCTTGTGGGCGGCCAGTGTGTGAGAAGCAGTGGGGGAATGTTGGGCTGGGGCCCGAAAAAGAGAGAGCCGAACTGGTCAGATATGGAATGGCAACTGCGGCGGTGGCTGTTTTTAACCTGGCTTTCGGGAGACTTTATAGTCGAGATGCACGTTCACAATCTGGACGTAATGAACTGGGCGTTTGGCGGACCTCCTGTCCAGTGTATGGGTATGGGCGGCCGAGAAGTACGAACGGCCCCGGAGTACGGTAATGCTTTTGACCATTTCGCGGTCGAGTATGAGTATCCGAATGGCGTGCGGGTTGAGTATATGGGTTACCAGATTGATTGTCCCATCGACCGTAATGACCAGCGGCTGGTCGGCACGAAGGGCCGGGCATATACGGACTTTGGCAGGGTTGTAATTGAAGGCCAAAACAAAGCCGAGTACGCATGGGATAGAATAGATCCGTGCATAAAGCAACACGCGGACCAAATTGCGGCGATTCGCCAGGGCAAGCGGCTGAACGAAGGAAGGCGGATTGCTGAGAGTACCCTAACGTCGATTATGGGCCGAATGAGTGCTTATACCGGCCGGGCACTGAAGTTTGACTGGGCGATGAAGGCCTCGAAACTGGACCTGAGTCCGCCGAAGTATGAGTTCGGTGATTTGCCGATGAGGCCGGTCGCTGTTCCCGGTAAGACACAACTGGTCTGAGACGAAAGGAGAATTTTATGAAACGCTTTGTTATTGCAATCACGGTCGTGGTGGTAATGAGTACGCTGCTGTCTGCGCAGACGGGGGCACAAACAGAAAATGACAAACCTATTGTCCCGAAAGAGAAAATGATGTTGTGGAACGGCAGGGACTTTACCGGCTGGAAGCTGTTTACACGTGAGCCAGAGCATGATGTTACCAAGACATGGTCGGTGGCCAATGGCGTGGTTCGGTGCGTGGGCAAGCCGGCCGGCTATATGCGGACCGAGAAGAACTACGCTGATTTCCTGTTTCACGTGGAATGGCGATGGCCTGAAAAAGGCGGGAACAGCGGTGCGCTGGTGCATATGAGCGGCCCGGACAAGGTCTGGCCGAAGAGCCTCGAGTGCCAGTTGGCTTCCGGGAATGCGGGCGACTTCTGGCTCATTGGCGAAGGACGAAGGTATCTGGAAAATATCGAGACCGCAGAGCACGCCAAAGGAGGCGACCGCGTCAGGGAGCGCAGGGTCAGAAAGCTCAAAGACAGCAGTGAAAAGCCGCTCGGCCAATGGAACGCATACGATATTATCTGCAAGGACGACTGGGTGGTGGTTTTGGTGAACGGCGTCTTGCAGAATATTGCGACCAAGTGCTCGATAACGTCCGGTAAAATCTGCCTGCAAAGCGAAGGGGCGCCGGTTGAGTTCCGCAACATTTATATCGAGCCGCTCGAATAAGGGCGGTTCACGAACTGTATGTGTTTAGCCGCTGTTGATTTTTTGGTGGCACGGCCATCTTGGCCGTGTTTTCACGGGCTGGAAGCCCGTGCCACGTCAGGAAACTACTGATTCAGTTGTCTGGCTAAACACATACCACGAACTGCCCTTATTAACGATAGTGCTGATGTCGATGAGGTGCATCTGTCGGCCGCTGCCGGCATGTGGTGAGTCAATGACGACACTACGGCCGTCGGGACTGAAACGCGGATGCGTATCGCAGCGCCATTCGCCGGTATATTGCGGGGGCAGATAGAAATGGCCGAGCGGAACTTTTCTGACGGTCGCTGTGTTGTAGAGATAGACGGTTTGCTTCCGCTCTTTGTCGGGATATGTGTCGTTGAGAATCCACTTGTTGCCGGGCAGGTATGTGCAATGGCCGTTTTTGGTCATAATATCTTTGCCGACTACTTCGACCCTTGGGCTGCCCCTTCGACTCCGCTCAGGTCTAACGGCTAAATCAGGGCGGGCCTTGTCCGTGCCGTCCTCATAAAGGTAAAAGGCGTTTTTGTGCGATGGATGCCAGGCCCAGGCGAGAATATGCCGCGGGTCGCGCCAGATAAAGTGTGAGGTTTGGCCGTAGCTGTCCACGATGTGGATGTCCGAGCCGTCGGTTTTTGCGGTGAGCATTCGTGTGCCGAAGCTCCGGAGAGACTTTGCCCGCCAGCGATGCAGAAAGATAAATCGAGAGCCATCGGTATTGAACAATAAATGGTTGAAGTAATGCTTGGGTTCTTTGGGCTCGCCGGGGATTTTGCCGAATTTGGCAATGTCCGCAATTGAGATTATTAAATCCCGACTGCCGGTTTTAAGGTCGATGCGGAAGATGCCTGAGTCTTTAGGAGCCAAGTCATCTTTATGTGGGTCGGGCAGGCCTGCATAACCGTAGCCGGGCCGCATATCCTGGATACGGCGAAAGTCCGGTGCGACGGCTGTTCGGCCATCGGGGCTAATGGTATAAATAGGGTAGGGAAGCGTTCGTTTTTTGCCGGTGAAGACGTTGAGTATGTGACAGACGAACCGGTCGTCCTGCCTGTCGTTCCAGATGATTTGGTTTTTTGAGCCGGGCAGCCACTGCAGCATACAGCCCTGCTGCCAGCACCATGAGCGAGATTGGCCCAGCTTTAGCCAGCGGTCATTATCTTTCAAATCCACCATACCAATACTGATAACGTCGTTGGGTTGGGGGCTGCGGTGCTCGAAGTTGACCTCCATTCCGAGTGCGTAA
>CAZLIO010000204.1:0-4351 GCA_964559025.1 uncultured Pirellulales bacterium
ATAATCCGTTAATTGACTGTCAAACATCGAAAAGCCATCGTGGTGTTTGCTCGTGAACACAAGGTACTTCATACCGGCATCTTTGGCGGTTTGTACCCATTCGTCTGCATCGAACTTAACAGGGTTGAACTGCTTGTAGAGATTGTCATAAATCTCTACTGGGATTGAGCCTGTAGATTTGTCTTTTCGTCCCCGCCGTTCACCACCACGGGACCAGCCGATTTCCGTGCCTTTCAGACTGACCGGCCCCCAGTGGATAAACAGGCCGAATTTCATCTCACGCCACTGTTGTATGTCCTGCTTGTCGGCTTTTAAGAAATCTGCAGACTCTTTATTGACCTGCTCGATAGAAAAGGCAGCAGGTGAACAAACCACCAATCCCAAACAAACTACAAGCGACCGTTTAATCCATTCATTTCTCAACATAATTTTAGCCCTTTCCATTTAAATAATCTATGTTTACATAAAACAATAATATAACGTAAAAGGACAAAAAACGAAACCTAATGTTTGCTTTTTGTGGCAGACTGAGCAGGGTCTAACATAAAAACGCTCTATAATGCTTGCAAATATAGTACGTTACTGTTTGACGATAGTGGTATGACCAGCGTCGAACATTCTTACGCCGCCGGTGTCTAATTGGAGGATTAGGCCCTTTTCAGGGTCGATTCCGATACAATTGCCGGAAAATTCCCGGCTGTTATAGATAAGCTTTACCCTGTGGCCTAATTGAACGCTCAGTTCACGCCATTGGTCTATTACTTTTTCGCTCGTTTGGGCTGCCACTTTGAGCCAGTGCTCCATTGAAGTAAGCAGTCTTTTGGCCAGCGAGATACGGTCGGATATTGAATGACTTTCGATGTCGATACTTGTCGCGATTGATTGTAATTCGAGGCCAAAAGATTCCTTTTTTTGGTGGCAATTTATTCCAATGCCAATAATGCAGGTATTGCCGCTGTTATCTGTTTTTGATTCGAGCAGGATGCCGGCCACCTTTTTGCCGTTCAGCATTATATCGTTCGGCCATTTGATTTTTGCCTCGCCTTTGGCTGATTTGCCGATGGCTTCGGCGACCGCTACTGCACAGGTCAGCGAGAGCAGCTCAGAATTCAATCTGCTATCAGTTAAAACAATCGAACAAAGAATACTGTCTGAACGGCTGCTGTGCCATTTGTTGTCGGCTCTGCCTCTGCCTGCGGTTTGTTCTTCAGAGAAAATTACAAGGCCGTCGTTTTGTTTACTCTTTGCGTATTCAGCGGCGATTGTCTGTGTGCTTGATGTGCGATTATAGACCAGGATTTTTCTGCCGATACGTTTGGTTTTCAGATTCGCCTTTATCTTGTCTGGGTCCAGCTCGTCTCGGCGAAGGCCAGAGCCGTAGCTGGGCAGGTCGGTTATTGGCATAACTTTAATTACCTGTCGAGTCCAATATCAACGGCTCTTGCCGAATGAGTGATTGCGCCTACGGCGATTCTGTCGATGCCGCACTGGGCGATGGCTGAAACATTGTCTAACGTTATATTGCCTGAGGCCTCGAGCAAAGGCTTTTTGTTTTTGCCGCACATTTTGTTTCGCATTTCAACGGCGTGTTTTAACTGCCACTGGCCCATATTGTCGAGCAGAACAATGTCAATGCCAGGAATCTCCAGCACATAGTTGAGCTGGTCATCGACATGGTCAACCTCTACTGCGATAAATTTGACGCCTTTTACCTTTTTGGCTTTACAAATTATTTTACGCAGTTTCGGCAGGAAATTCCTGCCCAACTGGGCCAGATGGTTATCTTTAATCAGGATGCCGTCATATAGTCCGAGGCGGTGATTGTATCCGCCGCCGCAGCGGACTGCGTACTTTTCGAGGATGCGCCAGCCGGGCATTGTCTTTCGAGTATCATAAATCTTTGCTTTTGTGCCCTGAATTGCTCGTACATATTTACCAGTCGTCGTTGCTATGCCGCTAAGGCGCTGGAGGAAATTGAGCATAACCCGCTCGGCGGTCAGCATAGAGCGTAAAGGCCCTTCGATTGTTGCGAGTTTGCTCCCAACGTGAGTTGATTCGCCGTCATTTACACGCACTTTCAATTTGAGTCTTTCGTCATAGCATTTGAGAATCTCCCGGGTTATTTCCATTCCGCATACAATTATTTCCTCACGTGAGATAATATTCGCTTTGGCAACAGCACCATCTTCGAAGAGAAGCTCGCTTGTCATATCACCCCGTCCGAGGTCTTCTTCAATCGCCATTCGGATAAGAGGCAAAGCTTTTGCAATGTTAAGTTTTTTCATCTTACTTTTACCTTTTACGTGTTCGCAGATTTGTTTTATTTTTCCTTCTTTGTTTACTTTCTTTTGTCTTCATTATTCTCTTTTTACTTGACTCGATTAGAACCAGTTCCGGCAGTTCTTTCAGCTCCCGCAGTTGGTCCCGCAGGAAAGCAGCCCGCTCAAAGTCCAGGCTCCGGGCCGCTTCAAGCATTTCCTTCTCAATTTGAGAAGCTAATTCGACCTTCTCGTACTCCGAATCGCCGAAACGCACCGCCTGACGGGCAGTCTGCCTTGCTTTTATCTGCTCGGTCAGACTTTTACGTATTTCCTTTTTTATCGTTTCGGGTGTAATACCGTGCTCTTTGTTATATCTTAGCTGAATTTTACGGCGTCTGTTCGTTTCGTCAATAGCTTTTTCCATCGAGGCGGTAACCGTATCAGCGTATAAAAAGACAGTAGCGTTGATATTTCGCGCGGTTCTGCCGATGGTTTGTACCAGCGATGTCTGGCTTCGCAGAAAACCTTCCTTGTCGGCATCAAGGATTGCAACGGCTGAAACTTCCGGCAAGTCCAGACCTTCCCGCAGCAGGTTTACCCCTACCAGCACATCAAATTCGCCCTTGCGCAAAGCCCGCAGTATCTCGATTCTTTCGAGCGTATTGATTTCGCTGTGCAGATAACGACATTTGAAACCTTTCTTTGTAATGAAGCCGGCCAGGTCTTCGGCCATCCTTTTTGTCAGCGTTGTAACGAGCGTTCGTTCCCCGGCATTGACCCGTTTTTCAATCTCACCCAAAAGGTGCGGAATCTGATTGCCGGCCGGATGTACAAATATTTCAGGATCTATAAGGCCGGTCGGCCTGATGATTTGTTCGACAACCTCGTTATCACATCTCTCCAGCTCGAATGGCGCTGGTGTAGCGGAAACAAAAACGACTTTGGCCCAGCTTTCCTGAAATTCCTCAAAACGCAAAGGCCTGTTATCTAATGCGCTTGGCAGCCTGAAACCGTGTTCAATCAGGGTCTCTTTTCTGTGTCTGTCCCCGGCCCACATTGCCCGCAACTGTGGAATGGTAACGTGGGATTCGTCGATAAATAAAAGAAAATCTTCCGGGAAATAGTCAATCAGCGTATAAGGTCTGGCTCCGGGTGGCAGGCCGGCCAAATGTCTGGCGTAATTCTCAATCCCGCTGCAATAGCCGACCTCCTGCATCATTTCAATATCGTACATCGTTCGTGCCTGTAACCGCTGAGCTTCAAGTAGTTTGCCCTGGCCTCGCAGCTCGGCCAATCGCTGTTTTAGCTCGGCCTTTATATTCTCTACCGCAGAGCCGATTCTCTCTGATGGCATAATGTAGTGCTGGGCCGGATATATAAAGAGCTGTTCTTCGACGGCAAGGATTTCTGCTGATATGGGATTTATATAGCTTATCTTTTCTATTTCGTCACCGAAGAATTCGATGCGGACTGCAAAAGATTCGTAGGAAGGATGCAGCTCGACCACATCGCCGCGAACCCTGAACGTCCCCCGGTCGAAATCGATATCGTTTCTGGTGTACTGGATGTCAGCTAACCTGCCAAGCAGCTCATTTCTGTTGTAATGCTCGCCGGTACGGATAGCCACAACGCTGGCTTTATAATCTTCGGGCGAGCCAAGACCGAAAATGCAGGAGACAGAAGCAACAATAATACAATCATCTCTCGCCGAAAGGCTGGTAGTCGTCGAAAGGCGAAGCCGGTCAAGGTCATTATTTTTCGAGGCGTCCTTTTCTATGTATATGTCACGCTGGGGAATGTACGCTTCCGGCTAATAATAATCATAATAACTAACAAAATATTCAACGGCGTTTTCCGGAAACAGCTCTTTGAATTCCTCATAAAGCTGGGCGGCCAATGTCTTATTATGGGAGATGACAAGAGTCGGCAGATTGTGTTGAGCTATGACGTTAGCCATTGTAAATGTCTTGCCGCTGCCGGTAACGCCCATTAGCGTTTGGAACCTTTTGCCTGCGTGCAGTCCTTCTACAAGCCTTTCTATGGCTTCGGGCTGGTCGCCGGCTGGCTTGAACTCATTGTTTAGCTTGAAT
>CAZLIO010000204.1:4451-6492 GCA_964559025.1 uncultured Pirellulales bacterium
TTGGCCCGATAGCATCAGACAAAGGCTTTTAT
This sequence comes from uncultured Pirellulales bacterium, assembly GCA_964559025.1. Lineage (GTDB taxonomy): Bacteria > Planctomycetota > Phycisphaerae > Sedimentisphaerales > Anaerobacaceae > NIOZ-UU13. Next base: position 4,484 of record CAZLIO010000204.1, read on the forward strand.
ACCGCGCCTTAAAAACGGAAGGAGGTAAGTGATGAGAAGAAGACTTGTACTATTAACTATTGGGGTGCTTTTAAGTTTGACCATCTTGAGTAGCTGGGCCGAAGCGAACGTGGCTGTTAGCAACATTAGCTCACCGTGGTGTCAGAAAAGACTTTTGATAACTGATGGCTGGCAGTTCACACCTACGAACCTCCCCATCGGCGTCACTCACTTGGGAATGTGGGATGATGTATCTGCGTCTTGGTTGATGGATGAAAGCCCCGGTTTTCAATATGAGATTCCTATCGGTATCTGGCGTGTCAGTGACCAAGTCCTCTTGACTTCAACTACCCTTGGGCCGGGTACGGGTGACCCATTGCTTGGCGAATTTCGCTACTCCGAGATTACTCCAATTCTGCTGAGCCCGGGAGAGATGTACGCAATAGGATTCCAATGGGCTGATGACCCCTCAACGAGTGACTATATGCAAATCCCAGCCCCTAGCGACTTTCAGGTCGATCCATACATAACAATTGGTCCGCGTGTATTCAGCATTGACCCTGGATTTCGATTCCCCGAGACAGTTGACACCTATTATCCCAGTACTTGCTTTGGTCCAAACTTCCAGTTTTACGTGATTCCTGCTCCTGGCGCCATTTTGTTGAGCAGTATCGGTGTCGGCCTTGTCTCCTGGCTGCGCAGACGCAGAACATTGTAAGATTTTCTACACGTTGAAAGAGTACAAAAGTTTGTATGCAGCTTTGCATACAGCCTTGTTTATTTGATTCACAAACGACCGCCATTTACTTGGCTTAGGTCATTATATACGCAGAATCTCGAAAATACTTTCTGCAAGCAAATCCATCAGAATCCCTTGGTGTTTTCTATTTGACCGGTTCCGGATAAACGATAGCAGCTACGAGTGCTTTTCCATATCGTTTCCATAGGGTATCCGAATCGAGTTTCGAGTCATTCTGCCGCAGTTCAAAGGTTACGATGGGAATATCTAAATCAACTCCAGCGTATGAGCCGAGCGAGCCGGGCTTTGCACCCAGCTTCTTTACGGGCAAACTACAATATTGGGCCATTCGTCCAGCTAAAGTTTCGCCGGGGCCGTCGTAGTCAATACAGGCCAACGGCTGATGAATGCTGACAATGCGGTCAGGGGAATATTGCTCGATGAGTTCTTTGACCAGACGTGCTTCCGGCTCAGATAGCGCAGTAGTACCGAACTGCTTGTTGTTAACGCGGTTGGCTGTTGGGAAATTGCGGTTCAGGTCCACGCCGTTAGCGTTGAAACGGCTGTTGTGGGCCATGCCATCAGGATTTGCCACGGCTAAAAGCACCACTCTGCGCCCTTTCATCAGGTGTGGTTGTTGCTGGAGATATTTTCCTAACCGTCTGACAAGGGGTGTTCCGGCCGGTTCATTGCCGTGAATTGTCGCTAAGATGAAGGTTACATCCGGGCCTTGACCAAGCACGAAGGATAAAATCGGCAAACGCTGGACCGATGTACCAACAATACGGTACTGGCCCGGAATTAGGAATGTCGCTGGTTTTGGCAATGTTGGTGCTGACGGTGTGGTAACGAACTCCGGATAGGCCGGGGGCTCATAGCAGCCGGCCAGGGCCAAAACAGCCGACAAGGTGCAAACATTCAAGATGATAGAACGCTTTTGATTCATATCAAGTACTCCTTCACACGTCCATTCTTTCCCACAAAGCAGCAATATGAAATTATTATAAGCCCTTACCGTTGCGATTAAAGTCAAAAGTCAGAAGGCCAAGGCAAAAAGATTAATCGAAGGCTTGACTTTTCGGCAGCAACGGGTGAAAATGCGACTTTTCGTTTGTTGTGAAGTTTTCAAATAATTAATGAGTTATGCAAAATTGAGGTTAGGCATACTTTGAAAAGAAAAAAAATCGTTTGTTGTTTTTTTCTTTTCAAACAGTAGGTTATTGTGTGATAAGCAGATAGGTGATTATTTAAGAAAATCAAAAAAACAAATTTTCTTAAATAATATATGCCT
>CAZLIO010000205.1:0-6477 GCA_964559025.1 uncultured Pirellulales bacterium
CTAAACTCAAACACAGTTCTCGATGGTTTTGCGAGAATAGGTGAGATGGGCGTATTAGATTGATAGATGCAAGTCCCTGCTTGTTCAACGTGAAGGAGGAGCCAAGAGCAGGGGCTTGCTTCGTTAGTTCAAGATGCCACGGAGCGATGGAAAAGAATTGGCGCAATTCTGCTTCGGCTGTGACACCGTCCAGTTGTGCTAATCCGTTGAGAGGGCCGAGAGGATAGAGAGTTGAGGATCTACCGAACGCAAGGTATCACGTTTGGTGGCTTAGAATCTTTTGCCGAGTTCAAACTTGAGAAAGGGGAGGCATTATGCCAAGAGGAGATGCAACAGGGCCAGCTGGCCAAGGACCCGGAAGAGGTCGCCGTCGCGACCCAGGCAGAGGCTGAATGGGTGGTCCGTTTGCGGCAGGACCGGGCAGAAACTGCCTATGTCTAAATTGTGGTCGCAAAGTACCTCACGTCGCTGGACAGTCATGTAATCAAAGAAGTTGTCCTGAGTGCGGTGCGACAATGACGAGAGAGTAACCTCCGAGTTAGAAAGGAGCTGATTGCCGAAGGCGTAGAATGTGGAGGCAGCCTTTGGACCATGGCCGAGCCAGAGATGGGCATGGGCGTAGAAAGAAGCTGCGTAGTTTCAGATATCCCCTTATACTGGCAGAATAAAGCCAGATCCCTTTGCACCGTTGTGTTCTGTACGCGAAGAAAAGAATATTGGCCTTGACATTGTGGTACGGCCATTTATATATATGAATAGGACAACGTAAGAAGTTATTTTAAGATAAACCAATGAGGCTCATAGTCAATAATTTCACGAGGTGAAATCATGGCAGAACTGGCGACAAAAATAGGCGGAAAGAAGTTTATGTGGGATAAAGCTCATTATTCCACTGAAGAAGAGGCTCATGAGAAAATGGCCCGGTATGAAAAAGATGGTTTTGAAGCAGAGCGCGTGGAAGAAAACGGGGAGTACCTTATTTATACACGCCGGCTTGTCACTGAAATAGTACTCGAAGAAGGAGGTCAGACATTATGAAAGGATCCGTACTTGTAGTTGGAGCCGGTCCAGCAGGGATGCGTGCAAGCTCTGAACTTGTAAATCAGGGATTTAAAGTTATTCTTGTTGAAGAAAAGCCTACAATCGGCGGTAAGATGGCCCAAATCGACAAAATGTTTCCCTCTAATGAGTGCGCTACTTGTACAATACTTCCCGAGATGCTTCAACTTACCAGCAATCCAAATGTAACAATAGTTTCATTTGCAGATGTTGAAAGTATTGAAGGAGAACCGGGAGACTTCAAAGTTAAAGTAACTAAGAAACCAAGATATGTCGATCCTACAAAATGTACAGCCTGCACAGATTGTTTCCCTGTTTGCCCCGTTGGAGGAGTTCCGATGGAATTTAACTTTGGCAGGGGGACATCCAAAGCTATCTCATTTTATTCACCGTTTCCACCAAGGAAGGCATTGATAAATCCTGAAAAATGCACTTATATCATTGACGGAAAGTGCGGAGAAAAAGAAATCCCGCCATGTGTCGAGGCATGCAAGCCAGAAGCAATTCTCTTTGACCAGAAGCCACAGGAAGTGGAATTTAATGTCGGAGCTGTCATACTTGCAACAGGAATGAAAGAGATAGAACCTGAGCATCTGAAAAAGTACGGCTATTCTAAATTCCCCAACATACTAACAGGCCTCGAATATGAGCGTTTGCTTTCCGGTCTGGGACCTACCGGCGGTATTGTAAAGCGTGATAATGGGCAGGAGGCCAAATCTGTTTGCTGGTATGTTCTTGATAGTTGTTCTTCTGTTGGTTTTATGACTGCAGTTGCCCAATCTTTGGGAACTGTTGAGAGAAAGCCAGATGCCACTGTTAATATTCTTTACGGAAATCACGAGCTTCGAAGAGAAGGATATAACAATTTTTACTTAAAAGCCAAAGAATCTAATATTAACTTCGTTCAAACAGATAATATTACTTCTGTTAAGAAGAAAAATGATAATATTGAGATATCCTTCGATAATGAAAAGATTACAACAGAGATGTTTGTTCTTATCCCGCCTTTTGGCACTACAAAAAGTGCAAGTAATCTTGCAGAAAAGACAGGTCTGAAGCTTGATGAATCCGGATTTTTCGGGGAAAGGTCAGGAGAATCTCATCCGATTCGTACGTCAAGGGAAGGCATTTTCGTTTGCGGCAGCGCTTTGAAGCCAAAGGGAATAGATGATGCAATTATTCAGGCGTGCTCTGCCGCTTCTCATGCAGCTTCGTTCCTTGCCTCTGAAAGAGGCAAGGAAATGGCGCCTCCACCCCAGAAAGATCTATTACCTGTAGAACCTCAAGATGAACCGGCAATTCTGGTCGTGATATGCCAATGCGGTAAAAATATCGCAGGGCTTTTGGATATGGAAGAACTTGTGAAGTACACAGAATCACTGCCTAATGTGAAACATGTTGAAGTTACCCCTTTCGGATGCGATGGAGTAAAAATCAAGGAGCTCTTAAAGAAAAAAGAATTTAACAGGCTGGTGCTTGGCGCCTGTTCCCCAAAAACACATGAAGCTCTTTTTTCCCTTCATGCAGAAACGGGATGCTTAAACCATTACCTCGTGGAAATTGTGAACCTCCGCAACCATTGCACATGGGTACATTCAAAAGACAAGGAAAAAGCTACGAAGAAGGCTAAAACATTGATGAGAATGGGAATAAAGCGTGCCACGCTGCTCGAATCCCTGGACGATATTCACGTGCCTGTAACACCAGCTTGTCTTGTAATTGGTGGTGAGCCCAGCGGGATTTCCTGTGCATTAAAGCTTGCCGAGGCAAATCTTAATGTTTATCTGGTTGAAAAAAAGGAAAGCCTTGACAAAATTGAGAAAAACAATGACAAATTTGTGAAGAATCTTATTGACGAATTGTCCCGGAATGAAAAAGTAAAAATCTATACAGGCTCGAAAGCCGGAGGAGTGGAAGGCTTTGTAGGTAACTTCAAAGCAGAAATAGTGACAACAGACGGAAAAGAGGATATAAGTATCGGTTCTATTGTCGTGGCGACAAAAGCGAATTTGACCGCAGAGTCAGATGATGGGGACTTTGAAAAGGATTTGCTTCTACAAAGAGATGAAAAAAACTTCTTTGTTGGAATGCTTGGAATATTAAATCCGCTCGATTTTAATACCGAAGGGGTATTTAGATGTGGTTCTGCCAGAGAGGAGATTGGAGCTTTCGATGCCATTGTCGATGGTGAAGCTGCTGCATCTCGCGTAGCCGGGATCATTTCACAAAAAGAGCTTATCAAATCTCCTGCTATCTCGTTTGTTGTTGATGAATATTGTGATGGTTGTGCCTACTGCATAGATCCATGTCCTTCCAATGCAATAACACTTATAGAGTATATGACAGCCGATGGTGACATAAAGAAGACCGTGGAAGTCAATGAAGCAGTATGCAGAGGATGTGGGGTTTGTATGGCAACATGTCCTAAAAAGGGTATTTTCGTAAGGCATTTTAAGCCTGAATATTTTGAGGAAATGATCAAATCTGTTATAGAGGTATGAGATGGGAAATGATTATGAACCTATAATTCTTGCTCTCTGCTGTAACTGGTGCTCTTACGCAGCTGCAGACTCTGCAGGTACGGCACGAATACAATATCCATCCAGTATTCATATAATCCGCGCAATGTGTACCGGTATGGTGCATCCGAATTTTGTAATGGATGCTCTAACCAACGGCTATGCTGATGGTGTTCTTATATGCGGGTGTCATATTGGTGATTGTCACTACCAGGATGGTAACAAAAGGGCGGAACAGAGGGCTGAAGCGATTAAACTTTTACTCGAAGACTTTGGCCTTGAAGAAGAGCGTTTCAGGCTCGAATGGGTATCTGCGTCAGAAGGACCTAAGTTCGCAAAGATTGCAGAGGAAATGACCAAAACACTTAAGGATCTGGGACCAAGCCCTTATAGAAGCGGATAGTCAAAAAATCGCGAACAAAAGTTCCCTTCTGATATCTATATGGAATAGAGTATGCTAATTGATGAGAGCCTCCCGTGATAAAGGTTATTGTGGTAGTAATCAAAATGAACCTGTTACAATATGGAAGGTCTATGTGCTTCATAAGAAAATAGGGCTTCATACTGGCAAAACTGCTGATGGTCATTCTCTTTATAAAGATTTTGATGGTATAATGTGTAGAACCAAGTTAGTGGTGAAAGTTGATAATGCAAGGAAGATACAGAAACAATTTTCTCCTGATGAATATGGAATTCACAGGGCGGGAACTTTGGGTGATCTCAGAGAAGGGATTAAAGATTTTGCTGCTTTAATTGGGTTTGAAGTTATGGAAGAGGATAAGTTATAATGATTCATCGCCAAAGCAGCCTGCACCTTGAGGTGTTGTTGAGAATATGTAAAAAACGACACAACAACTGCATACAATGAATTCTCAACGGTCTTTCGATATTGAGGTGAAGATAAGAAAGATGCCTTCCTCTGCGAGCCTTGCCCAGAAAACATGGAACAACTAACCCTTGACTTCTCGGTCTTCTTAGGCATATCGGGGTGATGATGAGAATGGGTTCAGCAGCCGTTCCTCGCATCGCTTTTCTTGGTGAGGGCATGGATTTGTAAAGTATTATCGATGCGTAAGAGGACCTCAGTCAGCTCAGCCGGCAATTTAGTGATTTTTGTTGCAAAATTTGTCGTAGGTAAACAAAATGGTGGGCCGATGAGAATGAGAACAGCCGTACATTTTCTATCGTACATTTTTGGGGTGGCGGCATTTCTCTTTCCATGCCAGGTTTTTATGGGCCAAGAAGTAAAAGAAGAGAACAACGTTTTTCCAAAGTTCGAAGCGCATCTTGTAGACCGGCTATCGAGGGGCTATAAGGCTAGTGTTGTTGACATTGACTGTGATGGCAAACTTGATATCATAGGCCTCGCAACAAAGCCGTCCAGCCTTGTGTGGTACAAGAATCCCACTTGGGAAAAGTATGTCCTGGCTTCAAGAGCCAAAGAATATATTGACTTAGCGCCGTATGATATCGACATAGATGGACAAATGCACCTGGCTATTGCACATGAGTTTGGCATGAGCAGAACTAGTTCAGGCGGCCTCTTACATTGGCTAAGGTGCCCGCAAGATCCCGCAGAAGAATGGCCCATGCATGTTATAGGGGCTGAGCCAACCTCCCCCAATCCATCCCTTACTGGTATATATAGTGTCAAGTGTTTTTTTCTCTAATCTTGTATCTGCACAGCGAGAAAGCAGACTTGCTGCTATCCGCGGCACGGCCTTAAGCCGTCACACTTATACCCTTCCACTGTATCGGAGGAAAGCTATTTACCTGCATGCGTCGCGTAGGGACAATAGATGCAATAAGCGTTCTTGACTGGTGTAAAGGGCGGAGCAAAATCGCGGCTGGTGTCGGACTAAAAACGCGGCACCCCTGACATACTTACCCCATCCCAAATGGATGGTCAATTCTTTTTATTCACTTTTTCAATACATACACAGATCCGTTCAGTTGGGATCTACTTGTCTGTCATCTCGTTCGTGGTCGGGTGGATCGTCTGTGGCCGCTCGATTCTGTTTGAGCTGTCTGGTGTCAATTATAATTTCCCTTCGACGACAGTTATTTTTACCGTTACTTCATGACACTTACCTTAGCCTATAATCGTTAGGGGGTGCCCCCTATGGGGGGCAGGATTTTGGATATTACTTGTCCTTATCTTTTCTCTTTTTTGCCTGCTCGGCACGGTAACTCGGAACATTCAGCTCCAAAACCACGCTATGGTGCACCAGCCGATCTATAGCCGCAGCTGTTGTCATAGGATCCTTGAAGATTATCTCCCACTTTGAGAACGGCAGATTGCTGGTTATAAACATACTGCCACGCTCATAACGATACGCCAGCAGCGTAAACAAAACTTCCATTTCGTCTCTGTCCTGCTTTACGTAACCAAAATCATCGATCATCATCACATCGAATCGTGAAAGCTTCTTCAGCAGCTTATCAAGTTCAATGTCCCTTTTGACCCTGAGAAGCTGCTGAACAATTGAATCGCACGTAGTAAAGTAAACCTTCCTTCCATGCCTGGCAAGCTGATGGCATATAGCACATAACAGATGTGTCTTGCCGCTGCCGGGTCTGCCGAAGGCCAATATATTCTCTGTCCTGTCAACAAACGACCCTTCAAGCAATATCTTTACCTGCTGACGGATTTTTAATGGCATACGTTTCAAATCAAAGTTTGCCATCGTCTTTTCCATAGGAAGCTTTGAAGCTTTAACAAGTCTTGCTATCCTATTGGCTCTGCGAACCTCACATTCACGCTGAGCTAATTCGAACAGATATTGTGCGTAACCCATATCTTCAGCGACAGCCTTCTGTGCAAACTCGGTATAATATTCACGAAACATCGGCAGATGAAGTTCTTTGAGAAGATTTATAAGCTGTTTGTGCAAATCAT
>CAZLIO010000206.1:0-6470 GCA_964559025.1 uncultured Pirellulales bacterium
CAGCCTCTCTCCCGGCTCTCCAGTTCAGGGTCACATCCAGAGAAATATCTACTGCCCCGGAATCCGGCCCGGGCTCTCCTGCATGGACAGGTATCTGGAAGAACCGAACCTCGCTTAGACCAAATTGATTAAAGATTTCTTCCCAGTTGCTGTTGGCTGTAAGCTTTATGTATTTTGCTGCTGTATCGTTAAAATCAACCGTAGTATTGTGTGCATACTTGGCCAAACCGGGTGCTCGGGCAAACTCATGAGCAGTTTCCAATGTGGTATAGTCAAAACCGTTGACAGAATATTCAATAGTAACATCTTTGAATCCGAAGCCTACAACTGGTTCCAGACTATCATTAGAATTCCAGACCCACATCTGATGAAGTTTATAAACCTTGTCGAACTCATATTCTATCCAGGTCGGCTGATCACCAATTGGGCTGCTCAGCCACATCGTGTCCACACTTATATTACTGTGTAATAAACCACTTTCATCCAGCCCTGAGCCATTGATGGTATTTTCGGGTCCTTTATCCGGGTCGCCGCTGGAAGCTGAGGTCATTATATTCTCAGCGGGAATCTGATAAGCAAGAGGCTCAACCGTAAATTGCCAGACATTGCCTTTGTATATAGTGTTGTCCGGCGGGGCACTTACCTGATCAATCCGCCAGTAATAGGTTTGGCCAAAATCTAAACGAATGGTTCCACCGAAAGGATAGATGTTAGGATCCTGGCGATTCATATATACACCACTCTGATCAACAGTTGCAGTTGCCTCGTTCACATCATCGAAATTTGTGCCGAGGTACACATCATGCTTGTCAGCAAAACCTCCCGGCATCCAGCTCAAAACCACATCGCGTGGCACATCTGTTGCCTGGTCGGCAGGATTCGGCTTCTGAGCCATTTGTGGAAGTCCCCCAATATCGCCCTCAAGCCACGTTCCGCCATTTTCTCCCATCTCTATGGTTCGAACAATTGCATTACCTCCCTCGGCCGGCGCCAACATGAACGCCACAAATCCATTAGTATCGCTGTTGAGCAAATCAGCCAAGGCCTGACTTGTTTCAGTTGACTCCCTTGCTCCACGAGAGGGTGCATTAAATGTCAGCAGGATGTCGGTTACGTCAGCCAGATCCAGGGCAACCGCCGAATCGAGCCCTGGTGTGGGATTATTCTGAACACCGGGAGCAGTATTCCATGTGATTCCCTCGGCGACGAGGTCCTCATGCTCCTCAAGAACTCCGTACACATTAACCATCCCAGTGTCATGCCCGTAATTACTGAAGCTCATATTTGAGAAAACGGCGCCTTGAGCTTTCACCTCAGAAAGATCGTATGTAACAAATCCTACACGGCGTCTGCCGCCAATATCGCGCATGTGCATACCTGAGCCGCCCGGGCTCGAGTCCGGCCCTTCCTGTGCGTCATTGCTGACATGCCCATCGAACGTTGGCACTAAACTAAAAGGTGTGGCCTGAACACTACCGGCTATGCCAAACACAAAAATAAAAGAAACCAGATACATCAATTTGTTACGCATAACAATGCTCCTTCAAAAAATTTTAATATAGGTTGTTAATTGAAATGTAAAAAACATACTGAAAAACACAAAGTCACCGTCACAACCAACTCTGTGTCCTTTTTACTAAGTCCTCCTCCATCAGAAAAACACAAATTGCACCATCACGAGGATCAAAATCCATTCATTTCCTTTGTATCAAATCACTGCCTTGCCGTCAAGGGAAATCTCTGGAATTACACATCATAGGGTGCCCGTCACAGAAAGACTCGCATTCTGGGGCAAGCCGGAAAAGGCCGAGGAGTGGCGAGCAACAGCCACTGACGGAGGCTGTAGAACAGTGACAGGGCACCACTAAAATGGCCCCATTCTCATGATTTCGCGCCTACAACACTTGTACAACTCAACAATCCCTTATCTGCCAATTCGAAAAAATGCCCACTCCATAAGATATGTAGTAAAAAGGCTTTACAAAAATCATAAAAATTGGCAACGTTTTCAATGTCCGCTGGTATCCATTGTGAATTTAGCAGACAATTAGTGACTGGCTGTAAGGGAACCATATTGCGTCTACTCGACTGTAATGACGTAGTCCCTCCGATTTCACGTTTGGGAATTCTCCTCCATCGAAGTGACCTATACAGCCCACATGGAACTTGAAACAGCTTCATCGCAACGTTCTGAGTCGGATGTCCTTGAATCGAATCCGCAGGGGGCCGCCTGGATGTATCTGCAAGCCGATATGGCCCTTTAGTCCAACGTTGTGTCTGCGGTGGTTCTCATCGTCCAGATGTCCCTTGCCGTCATAGTCCGTTACCGTCACGCCGTTGACCGTTGTCTTGATCCGTGTACCTTGGCAGAGAATGCGGACGTCATTCCACGCACCTTGTTCATCCGCGTGTACCCATGTCCAGCCTTTCGGTGCGTGTTCCGGCTTGGCCACGCTGGGCTTTCCAACAATAGGGCTGATCCATATCTTGGCTTCACGCGTTTCATCGTAAATAAATCCGTTTCGCCATGGTCCTGGCGGATTGATATCGACCTGAGGCCCATCAAGCCAGCCGGCACTGTCGTCGTATCGGCTGCGGACCTGTACACCGCTATTGCCCTTTGAATCACTGTACGTTTGGACCTTCAGCCTGAGTTCGAAGTCGTCGTATTCATCTTCGGTCAGCAGCCAGATGTAGTGGTGATCGCTTCCGGGGGGCACTTCGGCTGTGATGGCACCCTTATCCACTTTCCAGTACTGTTTATCTCTATCCTTCGGACGACACTTAACAATCCATCCGTCCAGGCTCTTCCCATCAAAGAGACCGACCCACGGCCCGAGATTCTCCGGAACACGGCCTGTCAGCTTCCACGACACTTCGCCACTCTCTGAAGACTCGATAAGTACTCGAACACCCCTTTTAGACACGCTATTGAGTTTAATATTGGCGACGTCGGCATAAACTTGCGTAACCTCCCAGGAACCGTCTTGCGGCAGTGCTATTCGTAACTCGTAAGGATCGCCCCCGACCACAAGACTTCTTCCGGAAAGGGTTTTCTTGTTCTCGTCCCAGCGTTCCTCCAGCACGTCGATAACTCCCTGGGTGATGTGACGTGACGTGCTGATTAATTGAGGATGATCAGCTACAGGGCGGACGGCCAGAATCCTGCAACTACCCGGTTCCAAGGTTTGTCTGAGCATTCCTTGTATGGGCTTAATAAATTTGTTTGCCCAATAGTCAAAGGCCACGTACGTGGTCTTCGCATCCAGTCCCAGCTTGACCATGTCGTAGGCGATGGTATCTGCCTCTTTTTCCTTCCAGTTGAAAAGTCCTATTATGTCCCGGCGAACGTTGTGACGTGTATCAGTAAGCAGCCAGATCCTGGCGATCTTTGATTCGAAAAGATCGACTGGACGCGCTTCGGCCTGGTGTCCCGGCATGCAGCGTTTCAGAATATCCAATCGCTCCTGGGGCAGTTCGCTGAACTGATAGCTGGTTGTGAGCATGTTCCCGGAAACGGCCACCCACGAGGCCATGAGTTTGGCAGCATTGAGCGGATTGGACGGCCGCACGTAAATCGGGTCCGGATCGTTGTGCCAGACTCGGCGGTTCAGAAAGTAGAGATTGCTACCGTGATGTGGGCCGACCATGACGTGATTCCATCGGCCAGAGCCGGCCCCGCCGTTATCTGGGCCAATCCGCATAGCGTCAATCAGCCCGAAAGCAGGTCCCATAGACCGCATGTTCTGTGAGACATTACAGCCGAGAATGAATACATCTGGGGCCGCCTCACGCACTATTCTTAGTCCCTCGCGATACGCCTCGATATGTGTCATCCGCGGATCGTGAAGCACGTTCGAAGTTGTCTTCACATCAACGATGCCTGGCCCGGCCTCCTGATCGCCAACGAAGTTCCGCGTGTTAAGCCATCGACCGCTCGTGGCGTAGCCAGAGTTCACATAGACGTTATGCGTAACCGCGCCCGTGTGCATGCCATCGAGCTTGAAGTAGCGGTATCCCCAATTTGTGATCCGCTTGACGCGATCGTGAACAAACGCTTGCGTCTTCGGGTTCGACATGTCCAGCAGCGATCCAGACCAGCGCGTAACGACCGGGGTTCCATCCAGCCAACGTGCGAACAGTTCCTGCTTGTCGGCAAAGTAGGGATTCTTCCAGTTACCAGCGAAAGGCATGAACCATATTCCCGGAATGAGTCCCATCGCCCGCAGCTTCTCTGCTGTGTACTTCATTCCTCCGGGAAAGTTGTCGTTGGCCTCGAAGAACACCTTGATCGGTCCGCCGTCTTTTAGATCGTTTTCGGAGCCGTCGAATACATAGCCCTTCGGAAATCTATCTTGCCAGTGGTCATCGATTTGCACTACTGAAAACCCAAATGGTTTCAAGTGCTTCCGAGCGAACTCTCCATTTTGCAGTAACCTCTCCTCATTGGAGGCCCCGGCGTGATACCATGTACAGTAGACCGAAGGTTGAGGCTTGAGTTCTATCGCGTATTGTTTGGCCACGGCATCGGCGTAAGCTTCCAGGCCCAAGCGGGCATCGTCAAAGTAGCCAATCAGGATTGTTTCGGTTTTGCGTGAGTTAAGTGGATCGACCTGAAAACAACCGAAGTCAATCCGGGCTTTTACGTGAGGTCGTTCGTCTTTGACGTCAGTGAAGAATACCCCGCTACCACGCTCATGCGTAAGACAGGCCGTTACCACACCGTTCCGCGTGTCCGGATCGACGACGGCAGTAAACGAGAAGCTCCCTGGAGCGTCTTCCAGAGGGTTCAGAAATCCCGTCCCGTAGGATCTCAACTGGCCAGGCGGCAATCCAAGATTGACTTGAAACTGAAGGATTTCCTCACAGGCAGAAACATACGGTTTAGAACTGCTGTTGTGGACCGTCGTGTGAAGTTGGACGAATGGACTGTTCGGAAACAACCGCAACGTGCTTTGCCAGCCGTTCTTGTGTTTGACCTCGATCCCCCGGCTTTGCCTCCAGACTGGGTCGGAAATCGAAGTTCTTTTGACCGTTTTGATTTCATGAGCGAACCGGCCCTGCCTGACGAATACTTTGCCTGACTGCCTCGCTGCCAATCTGAAAGTACTCTGCTCCGGATTAACAAACACGCGCAGGAATTCATTCTCAATCGTGGTCTCTGCACTTTCTGCTACACTCGCCACCGCCAGACTCAGCGAGGCCGTCAGCACAATACCCATCACAAGTTGGGTTGGTTTTGCCATGCTATCCATCTGATTCTCCATTCAAGATTCCAGGAAGAGAGAGGACATCCTGTTTCATCTGTTCGTCTCATAGTCTACCACAATTAACCGGGGGCCTCAATCGTCGTCTCTGCAAATCAATTAAGAAGCTATGTTGGGGCTGTGAGCACGGAGGGTCGAGGCTTGTGGTCTTTTTTTCCCCCTCTATTCCGCTTTTGGTAGGATTATGCGCTGGCACCGCACGTGGTGTCCAGCCTGGGCCGCTCATACAAGAGTCTACGGACGAAAACCTCTTTCCTGATAACATCGAAAATGTAAACGATTAGCGGCGTGATATAGAGCTTCGTCTACAGTGTCTTTTGGCCCGGTCCCACCAGTCGCCCAGGCGCAATGGACCACGTATGGACGCCTCCTATAATGGCCCCATTTTCGCGAGTTTCCGCGCACAACCTGACTACAACCAGAAGGCTCGTTATCTGCCAATTCGACAAAAATGTCCATCTTATAACTGTAGTATTATCAGTGATTTATCAAAAAAGTGAAATTCCTAAACATTTTCAATGACCGGTGCGGTTTCCTGGGCAATGTTGGAGCGGCCTTCGCCGAAGTTAGCACCCTGAGTTTCTTTATTTCTCTAAAACAACGGGGCCTATACCGAATTGGTATAAGCCACGAATTAATGCTAATCCGTTTCACTATCGTCTGTCACCGTAAACGATTAACCGATAGTTCTGGTTATGGAGCCGGCCGATACAGACGAATATCATCGAAGTATATTGTACCTGAACCGCCGGTCTGCGGATTGTTCCTATCACCTAATCCAAGAGCAATCGTATTGACGTTGGCTAAGTCCACGCCCTGGTCGGCAAAGGCCTGCAGGTCGATAGTCCATTCCGTCCAGGTAGTTACCTGCGCTGCATCAGGATTATCATGGGTGATCACCGCACTGCCATTGAGAGCAACATACAACGTCTCAGCAGCGTTAGCTGAATCGCCTCTGAACCAAATCGTTAATGTAGTCACACCATTCTCGGTCCAGTCACGAGGATAAGTCAATGTCAGAGCCGCCTCAGAGTACCCAACACTGTTGTCGTAGTAAAGCGGCATCGACTGGATGCCGCTGTGAACAATACTTTGCTCGGCATAAGGAGGAAGCTCATTACCAACGAGAGCTCCATTTGTCGGGATTTCATAACCGTCCAGCCACGCTTCAAATATCCTGTTGCTCCCCGGGTCGGGGGGGTC